>NZ_BAAAIZ010000049.1:59301-79661 GCF_039526425.1 Streptomyces thermospinosisporus | reverse complement strand
CGTCGGCGATGGCCCGCCGGGTCGCCTCGGCGGCGGTGCCGGTGTCCAGGGCCCTGGTCACCGTGTCCAGGTCGCTCGCGTCGCCGAGGCGGCCGGCGAGCACGCCGTTGGCGACCGCGCCGAACAGGGCCGCGCCGGCCGTCTGTCCCGTCTGGCGGCAGAACAGCACCGACGCCGTGGCCGTGCCGCGCTCCTCCCAGCGCACCGTCGACTGCACCCCGACGATCAGCGGCAGCTGGAACAGGCCGAGCGCCGCGCCCAGCAGCATCATCAGCAGCGCCGGCTGCCAGGCCTGGCCGGGGTAGGGCAGCAGGGGGAACGCGGACAGGATCAGCGCTGCCGCTCCGATGCCGAGCATCGCGGTGTTGCGGAAGCCGATCCTGCGGTAGACGTGCTGGCTGAGCGCCGCCGAGACGGGCCAGGTCAGCGTCCACACCGACAGCACGAAACCGGCGGCCACCGGGGCGAGACCGAGCACCGACTGGGCGTAGGTGGGCAGGAAGACGGTCGGGGCGACCATCAGCACGCCCAGCGCGCCGAGGGCGAGGTTGACCGCGGCGATGGTGCGCCGGCGCCACACCCAGCCCGGGATGATCGGCTGCTCCGCCCGGCGCTCCACGGCGAAGAACACCACCAGCAGCGCAAGTCCCGTGCCCAGCAGGGCCAGTGAGGGGGCGGACAGCCAGTCCCAGGCGACGCCGCCCTGCACCAGCGCGGTGAGCAGCGCGCCGCCGCAGGCGAACACCGTCAGCGCGCCCGCCCAGTCCACACGGGCCCGCTCCGCGAGCCGCCGCCGCGGCTCGTGCAGATGACGCACGATCAGCCACAGCGCCACCGCGCCGACCGGCAGATTGATCAGGAAGATCCAGCGCCAGTCGGCGTAGGCGGCGAGGACGCCGCCGAGGCCCGGTCCGGCCACCGCGGACACCGCCCACACCGTGGACAGCCGCGCCTGGATCCTCGGGCGCTGCTCGAGCGGGTACAGGTCGGCGGCGAGCGTCTGCACCGTGCCCTGCAGCGCGCCGCCGCCCAGGCCCTGCACGATGCGGAAGGCGATCAGCGCGGCCATGTTCCACGCCAGCGCGCACAGCAGCGAGCCCAGCAGGAACACCGCGGCGCCGGCCACCAGGACGGGTTTGCGCCCGAAGGTGTCGGAGAGCTTGCCGTAGACGGGCAGCGTGACGGTCACCGCCAGCAGATAGCCGGAGAACAGCCAGGAGAAGACCGAGAAGCCGCCGAGGTCGCCGACGATCTGCGGGACGGCGGTGGCGACGATGGTGGAGTCCAGCGCGGCCAGCGCCATCGCCAGCATCAGCGCGGCGACCACCGCACCGCGCCTCTTGGGTGCGGCCCGCTCGGCGCTCTCCTGGGCCGCCGTCCGTCCGGTCTCACCCACCCGGGGTCCCTTCCCTCGCAGTTGCATGCCCCTTGCACCTGTCCGCCGCCGCTCAGCATCTCACTTGATCCCGCTTGACCCTCACGCGGCGGGAGGGTGGAGGCTGGCTCCACCCACGGACGGATCCGGCCCCGAGACGGGCTCCGCCCGCGGGGGGAGGACCCCTAGGGGTACCTCCGTACTAAGGCTCGGGGAGGGCTCGTACCGGCGGAGGACGAGACGGGCAAGGACCGTCCTTAACCTGGCTTTACGGCGTTGGGGGGCGGCTGAGCCCAGCACGAGGGGTGGGGTTTTCCTCAGTACAGGACTGCGCTGAGCACCAGCGCGCCCGACCCCTCTCCGCGGCAAGACTGAAGCACGTCAAGCACGTCAAGCACGTCACAACGCTTCGAGCACCACCGCACCGCTTGCGTACGGGTGCACCGCTTTCCATCTGCTGACCGACATAGGAGACATACCGTGACATCGGCTGTGACCATTCCCAGGCACGGGGGTACTGGAAGTCGAACGGCCGTTGCCGCGCGGGCGCGGCAGGTCGTCAAGGCCTACGGGTCGGGCGAGACCCGCGTCGTCGCCCTGGACCACGTGGACGTGGACATCGCACGCGGCCAGTTCACCGCGATCATGGGCCCCTCGGGGTCCGGCAAGTCCACGCTGATGCACTGCCTGGCCGGGCTCGACACGGTGACGTCCGGGAAGATCTACCTGGACGAGACCGAGATCACCGGCCTGAAGGACAAGAAGCTCACCCAGCTGCGCCGGGACCGCATCGGGTTCATCTTCCAGGCGTTCAACCTGCTGCCCACGCTCAACGCGCTGGAGAACATCACGCTGCCCATGGACATCGCCGGGCGCAAGCCCGACAAGGCGTGGCTGGAGCGGGTCGTGGAGACCGTGGGCCTGGCCGGCCGGCTCAAGCACCGGCCGGCCCAGCTCTCCGGCGGTCAGCAGCAGCGCGTCGCGGTGGCCCGGGCCCTGGCCGCCCGGCCGGAGATCATCTTCGGTGACGAGCCGACCGGCAACCTCGACTCGCGGGCCGGTGCCGAGGTGCTCGGCTTCCTGCGCCGCTCGGTGGACGAACTGGGCCAGACCATCGTGATGGTCACCCACGACCCGGTCGCCGCCTCCTACGCGGACCGGGTGCTGTACCTCGCCGACGGCCGCATCGTCGACGAGATGCTGCAGCCCACCGCCGAGCAGGTCCTGGACCGTATGAAGGACTTCGACGCCCGGGGGCGCACGTCATGACCGTGCTGAAGACCTCGATGCGCAACTTCCTCGCGCACAAGGGACGCATGGCGCTGTCGGCGGTCGCGGTGCTGCTGTCGGTGGCGTTCGTGTGCGGGACGCTGGTGTTCACCGACACCATGTCCACCACCTTCGACAAGCTGTTCGCGGCGACGTCCTCCGACGTCACGGTCAGCTCCAAGGACTCCTCCGACACCGGCGAGACGACCTCCAACACCGGCAAGCCGCCGGTGATGCCGGCCTCCGTGGTCTCCGAGGTGCGCAAGGCGCAGGGCGTCAAGGACGCCGAGGGCACCGTGTTCTCCACCTCGGTCACCGTCATCGACGCCGAGAAGAACAACCTCTCGCCCACCAGCGGCGCCCCGACCATCGTCGGCAGCTGGAACCGCACCGACGCCCGCACCATGGAGATCACCGAGGGCTCCGCGCCCAAGGGCGCCGGCCAGGTGATGGTCGATGCGGACACCGCCGACAAGCACGGCCTGAGGCTCGGCGACGAGATCCGCTGGATCACCGCGGTCGGCACGCACTCCGCGAAGATCTCCGGCATCGCCGACTTCAACGTCACCAACCCCGGTGCCGCGCTCTTCTACACGGACGTCCCGACCGCCCAGCGGACCCTGGTCGGTGAGAGCGACGTCTTCACCAGCGTCAATGTCACCGCCGCGTCCGGTGTCAGCGACGAGCAGCTGAAGAAGAACGTCCTGGCCGAACTCGGCGGCGGCTACAAGGTGCAGACGGCCAAGGAGACCGCCGAGGAGAACCAGAAGGACGTCGAGGGCTTCATGAGCGTCATGAAGTACGCCCTGCTCGGCTTCGCCGGGGTGGCCTTCCTCGTCGGCATCTTCCTGATCATCAACACCTTCTCCATGCTGGTCGCCCAGCGCACCCGGGAGATCGGCCTGATGCGTGCCATCGGCTCCTCCCGCAAGCAGGTCAACCGCTCGGTGCTGATCGAGGCGCTGCTGCTCGGCGTGCTCGGCTCGGTGCTCGGTGTCGGCGCGGGCGTCGGCCTCGCGATCGGGCTGATGAAGCTCATGGGCCAGATGGGCATGGACCTGTCCACCAAGGACCTCACCATCGCCTGGACCACCCCGGTGACCGGCCTGGTGCTGGGCGTGGTGGTCACCGTGCTCGCCGCCTACCTGCCCGCCCGCCGGGCCGGGAAGATCTCCCCGATGGCCGCGCTGCGCGACGCCGGCACCCCGGCGGACGCCAAGGCCGGCTGGATCCGCGGCCTGATCGGCCTGGCCCTCACCGCCGCCGGCGGCTTCGCCCTCTACCTGACCAGCGAGGCGGACAAGGCGTCCGAGGGCTCGCTCTGGCTCGGGCTCGGCGTGGTGCTGTCCCTGATCGGCTTCGTGATCATCGGCCCGGTGCTGGCGAGCGGAGTCGTGCGGGTTCTCGGGGCGATCCTGCTGCGGGCCTTCGGCCCCATCGGCCGGATGGCCGAGCGCAACGCGCTGCGCAACCCGCGCCGCACCGGCGCCACCGCCTCCGCGCTGATGATCGGCCTCGCCCTGGTGGCCTGCCTGTCGGTGGTGGGCTCCTCCATGGTGGCCTCCGCGACCGAGGAGCTCGACAAGTCCGTCGGCACGGACTTCATCATCGGCCACGACCAGGGCCTGCGGCTCCCCCCGCAGGCCGTGGAGGCCGTGAAGTCGGTGCCCAGCCTGGAGCGGGTCACCGAGTACAAGGTGCACGAGGTCGCCCTCGCCACGCCCGACGGCGAGCGGGTCGCGGGCAAGGACGTCTCCGCGGCCGACCCGACCTACGCCACCGACCTGCGGGTCGAGACGGTCCAGGGCAACCTCGCCGACGCCTACCGGCCCGACTCGATGTCCGTCCCCGAGGACTTCGCGAAGGACCACGGCATCCGCCTCGGCTCCACCATCGGCGTCTCCTTCGACGACGGGCGGACCGGCGAGCTGACCGTCCGGGCGATCACCAGCAGCGACACGGTGATCGACGCGGGGTCGATGTACCTGTCCATCGACACCCTCGCCAAGTACGTGCCGGCCGGCAAGATGCCGCTGGACCTGCTGGTCTTCGCCTCGGCGAAGGACGGGCAGCAGGAGACCGCGTACAAGGAGCTCAAGGCCGCGATGTCCGACTACCCGGACTACAAGGTGCGGGACCAGACGGACTACAAGGAGGCGCTGAAGGACCAGATCGGGCAGCTGCTGAACATGGTCTACGGCCTGCTGGCGCTGGCGATCATCGTGGCGATCCTGGGCGTGGTGAACACCCTGGCCCTGTCGGTCGTCGAACGCACCCGGGAGATCGGCCTGATGCGGGCGATCGGCCTCTCGCGCCGGCAGCTGCGCCGCATGATCCGCATGGAGTCGGTCGTGATCGCCCTGTTCGGCGCCCTGCTGGGCCTGGGCCTGGGCATGGGCTGGGGCGCCACCGCCCAGCAGCTCCTCGCCCTGAAGGGCCTGAAGGTCCTGGACATCCCCTGGCCGACGATCATCGGGGTCTTCATCGGCTCGGCCTTCGTCGGACTGTTCGCCGCGCTGGTCCCGGCGTTCCGCGCCGGCCGGATGAACGTCCTGAACGCCATCGCCACCGAGTAGCCCGGCCGGCCACCGCACACGGGGGTTGCGGGGGAGGGGCCCGGTGCCGGCACGTCCACGGGGACGTCCGGCACCGGGCTTCCGCGTGTCCGGCCCGCCCCCGGACCGCGGCGGCGCCGGTCACCGCCGCAACAGACGTACGCTGGAGACCCCGGCCGCGCCACGCGTCGGGCCCTTCGTGTTGCCCACCCTTGGATGGAAGCGCCCCTCCATGAGCCTGCACGGTCTGCTCGACGCCGTAGTCAAGGACCCCGCCCTCGCGGAAGCGGTCACCGCCGCCACCGAGGGCAACCGCATGCACGTCGACCTGGTCGGCCCGCCCGCCGCGCGGCCCTTCGCGGTCGCCGCCCTGGCCCGCGAGACCGGCCGCCCCGTGCTCGCGGTCACGGCGACCGGGCGGGAGGCCGAGGACCTGGTCGACGCCCTGCGCTCCCTGCTGCCCCCGCAGGGCGTGGTGGAGTACCCCGCCTGGGAGACCCTCCCGCACGAGCGGCTCAGCCCGCGCAGCGACACCGTGGGCCGCCGGCTCGCGGTGCTGCGCCGGCTCGCCCACCCCAGCAGCGACGACCCGGAGACCGGCCCGGTCTCCGTGATCGTGGCGCCCGTGCGCTCCGTCCTCCAGCCGCAGGTCAAGGGCCTCGGCGACCTGGAGCCCGTCGCCCTGCGCACCGGCCAGACCGCCGACCTGGACGAGGTCGTGGACGCGCTCGCCGCCGCCGCGTACGCGCGGGTGGAGCTGGTGGAGAAGCGCGGCGAGTTCGCGGTCCGCGGCGGCATCCTCGATGTGTTCCCGCCCACCGAGGAGCACCCCCTGCGGGTGGAGTTCTGGGGCGACGAGGTCGAGGAGATCCGCTACTTCAAGGTCGCCGACCAGCGCTCCCTCGAGGTCGCCGAGCACGGCCTGTGGGCCCCGCCGTGCCGCGAACTGCTGCTCACCGACGAGGTGCGCTCCCGCGCCCGGGAACTCGCCGAGCGCCACCCCGAGCTGGGCGAACTGCTCGGCAAGATCGCCGAGGGGATCGCCGTGGAGGGCATGGAGTCCCTCGCCCCGGTCCTGGTCGACGACATGGAGCTGCTGCTGGACGTGCTGCCCGCGGGCGCCATGGCCGTCGTCTGCGACCCGGAGCGGGTGCGCACCCGGGCCGCCGACCTGGTGGCCACCTCGCAGGAGTTCCTGCAGGCGTCCTGGGCCGCCACCGCGGGCGGAGGGGAGGCCCCCATCGATGTGGGCGCGGCCTCCCTGTGGTCCATCGCCGACGTCCGCGAACGGGCCCGCGAGCTGGGCATGATGTGGTGGTCGGTGTCGCCGTTCGCGGCCGACGAGGAGCTCGACGGCGACACGATCAAGCTCGGCATGAACGCCCCCGAGGCCTACCGCGGCGACACGGCGCGTGCCCTCGCCGACACCAAGGGCTGGCTCGCCGACGGCTGGCGCACGGTCTTCGTCACCGAGGGCCACGGCCCGGCCGCCCGCACCGTCGAGGTGCTCGGCAACGAGGGCATCCCCGCCCGCCTGGAGACCGACCTCGGCGAGATCTCCCCGTCCGTGGTGCATGTCGCCTGCGGCTGCCTGGACCGGGGCTTCGTCGCCCCGGGGCTCAAGCTGGCCGTGCTCACCGAGACCGACCTGACCGGCCAGAAGGCGTCCGGCCGGGAGGGCGCCCGGATGCCGGCCCGGCGCCGCAGGACCATCGACCCGCTCACCCTGGAGGCGGGCGACTACATCGTCCACGAGCAGCACGGCGTCGGCCGCTACATCGAGATGGTGCAGCGCACCGTCCAGGGCGCCACCCGCGAGTACCTGGTCGTGGAGTACGCGCCCGCCAAGCGCGGCCAGCCCGGCGACCGCCTCTACATCCCCACCGACCAGCTGGAGCAGATCACCAAGTACGTCGGCGGCGAGGCACCCACCCTGCACCGGCTCGGCGGCGCCGACTGGACCAAGACCAAGGCGCGCGCCAAGAAGGCCGTCAAGGAGATCGCCGCCGACCTGATCAAGCTGTACAGCGCGCGGATGGCGGCACCCGGCCACGCCTTCGGCCCCGACACGCCCTGGCAGCGCGAGCTGGAGGACGCCTTCCCCTACGCGGAGACGCCCGACCAGCTCACCACCATCGCCGAGGTCAAGGAGGACATGGAGAAGCCGGTCCCGATGGACCGGCTGATCTGCGGCGACGTCGGCTACGGCAAGACCGAGATCGCGGTGCGGGCGGCGTTCAAGGCCGTCCAGGACGGCAAGCAGGTCGCCGTGCTGGTGCCCACCACCCTGCTGGTGCAGCAGCACTTCGGCACCTTCAGCGAGCGGTACGCCCAGTTCCCGGTGAACGTGCGGGCGCTGTCCCGCTTCCAGAGCGACGCCGAGGCCAAGGCGGTCCTGGACGGCCTGCGCGACGGCTCGGTGGACGTGGTCATCGGCACCCACCGGCTGTTCTCCTCCGAGACCAAGTTCAAGGACCTCGGTCTGGTCATCGTCGACGAGGAGCAGCGCTTCGGCGTCGAGCACAAGGAGCAGCTGAAGAAGCTCCGCGCCAACGTCGACGTGCTCACCATGTCCGCCACGCCCATCCCGCGGACCCTGGAGATGGCGGTCACCGGCATCCGCGAGATGTCGACGATCACCACCCCGCCGGAGGAGCGCCACCCGGTGCTCACCTTCGTCGGCCCCTACGAGGAGAAGCAGATCGGCGCGGCCATCCGCCGCGAACTGCTGCGCGAGGGCCAGGTCTTCTACATCCACAACCGGGTCGAGACCATCGACCGGGCCGCCGCCCGGCTGCGGGACATCGTGCCCGAGGCGCGGATCGCCATCGCGCACGGCCAGATGTCGGAGTCGGCGCTGGAGCAGGTCGTCGTCGACTTCTGGGAGAAGAAGTTCGACGTGCTGGTCTCGACGACCATCGTCGAGTCCGGCATCGACATCTCCAACGCCAACACCCTGATCGTGGAGCGCGCCGACACCTTCGGCCTGAGCCAGCTGCACCAGCTGCGCGGCCGGGTGGGCCGCGGCCGGGAACGCGGCTACGCCTACTTCCTGTACCCGCCGGAGAAGCCGCTCACCGAGACCGCGCACGAGCGTCTGGCGACCATCGCCCAGCACACCGAGATGGGCGCGGGCATGTACGTGGCGATGAAGGACCTGGAGATCCGCGGCGCCGGCAACCTGCTCGGCGGCGAGCAGTCCGGCCACATCGCGGGCGTCGGCTTCGACCTGTATGTGCGCATGGTCGGCGAGGCGGTGGCGGACTACCGGCGCCAGCTGGAGACCGGGGAGATCGAGGAGGAGCCGCCGCTCGAGGTCAAGATCGAGCTGCCGGTCGACGCGCACGTCCCGCACGACTACGCCCCCGGCGAGCGGCTGCGCCTGCAGGCCTACCGCGCCATCGCCTCCGCCAACTCGGAGGAGGACATCAAGGCCGTCCGCGAGGAACTCCTCGACCGCTACGGCAAGTTGCCGGAGCCGGTGGAGAACCTGCTGCTGGTGGCGGGCCTGCGGATGCTGGCGCGGGCCTGCGGGGTGAGCGAGATCGTCCTGCAGGGCAACAACATCCGCTTCGCGCCGGTGGAGTTGCGCGAGTCGCAGGAGCTGCGCCTGAAGCGCCTGTACCCCGGCTCGGTGATCAAGCCGGCGGTGCGGCAGGTGCTGGTGCCCCGCCCGAAGACCGCGAAGGTCGGCGGGAAGCCGCTGGTCGGGCGGGAGTTGCTGGGCTGGGTCGGGGAGTTCCTGACCTCGGTGCTGGACACGTAGCCCGGCGAGCGGGAGACCGCAGGGAGATCACCGGGAGCGAAGGAGACGCCGGAAGCCGTCCACGGGTGCATGGTGCCGTGGGCGGCTTGTGAGCCGGTATCGGTCGGTCCGGTCGGCGCGGGTCTACTGCTGGTCGGGGCGGTCGCGGTCCATGCCGAGACGTTCCTCGGCCTGCTGCTGCCCGGTGTCGACCTGTTTCTCGTACTTGCCGCCGGTCCTCTCGTTGATCTGCTTCTCGGCGGCGTCCGAGCCCTGATGGGCTTTCTGACGTGCCGCCTTGTTGCCCTTGAGCTTGTCGAAGATGCCCATACAGAGCTCCTTCCGCATCACTCGACTCAGCTCCGACGATACGCGCCGCTTGCCCGGGATGCCCGTTTGAGGGTGATGTGGTCTGGACCTCTCGCTCGCTACGCTGCGCTCGGGCCCGTCCGTGCGGGCCGTACGCGGGCAAGGGGAGGGGCGCGGTGGCGCGACACGTGCGGCGGACCAGGGCGACGGCGGCGGTGCTCGCCGCGGCGGCGCTTCTCACCGGGTGCGAGGGGCTGCCCGAGGGCTCCTCGGCCGGCGCGGGCGCCGGTGCCGAGCCGGCCGAGCGGGACACGCGGGCGGTCAGCCCCCTGAAGAACCCGGACGGCACCGCCCCGGGCCTGGCCCCCGTCACCACCGAGCGGGACCGCGCGGCGGCCGTCCGGCTCATCGAGCGGGTCGCCACCAAGGGCCGCGGACCGCGGACCGGCTACGAGCGGGAGGAGTTCGGCTACGCCTGGCTGGACACCGCCGACGGGGTGCCGCTGGCCAGGAACGGCTGCGACACCCGCAACGACGTGCTCCAGCGCGACGGCCTCAGGCTCCGCTTCCGCTCCGGGTCCGACTGCGTGGTCGTCGCCATGACCCTGCACGACCCCTACACCGGCCGGACCATCGAGTGGCGCAAGCAGCGGGCCGCCGAGGTGCACATCGACCATGTCGTCCCGCTCAGCTACAGCTGGCAGATGGGCGCCTCGCGCTGGCGGGAGAGCAAGCGCCGCCAACTGGCCAATGACGTCCTCAACCTGATGCCGGTTCAGGGACGGGCCAACTCCGCCAAGGGCGACTCCGGCCCCGCCTCCTGGCTGCCGCCCCGCAAGCGCATCCGCTGCGCCTACGCGGTCCGGTTCGCCCAGGTCGCCGTCAAGTACGAGATGCCGGTGACCGCGGCGGACAAGCGGATGATGCTGCGGCAGTGCGGCGGCCGGCCGGCGCTGTGAGATGCCGGGCCAGGGCGGGCAGCGTGAGCAGGGCGAGCAGCGCGCACACCCCCGGCCAGCCGGCCTGAGCCCAGGCCCGGGTCCCCAGCCAGGAACCGGCGCTGCCGCCCAGGTAGGCGCAGGTCATGTAGGCGGTGTTGAGCCTGCTGCGGGCGTCGGCGCGCAGCGCGTAGATGCGGGCCTGGTTGGCGACCATGCCGGACTGCATGGCGACGTCGAGCAGCAGCGTGCCGGCCACCAGCGCGGCCAGCCCCGGCACCCCGCCCAGCGCCCCGGCGGTCAGGACCGCGGCCGACAGCAGCACACCCAGCAGACAGGCGAGGTTCACCGGACCCGGCCCGTGGCGGTCCACCAGGCGCCCGGCGAGCGGGGTGCAGATCATGGTGGCGCCGCCGACCAGGGCGAGCAGCCCCACGGCCTGGGCGCCCAGGCCGTAGGCGGGGCCGGTGAGCAGCAGCGCCAGGCACGTCCACACGGCGGAGAACCCGGCGAAGACCGTCGCCTGGTAGAGACAGGAGCGCCGCAGCTCGGGCTCGGTGCGCAGCAGGTGAAGCGACCCGGCGAGGAGTGCCGGGTACGGCTGGGACGAGGGTGGGGTGGTGACCGGCAGGCTGCGGGCCAGGACGGCGGCGAGCACCAGGACCAGCGCGGCGGCCGCCAGGTAGGGCGCGCGCCAGCCCAGCCGCTCGCCGAGGATCCCGCTGAAGGCGCGGGCCAGCAGCATCCCGCCGATGGACCCGGTCATCAGGGTGCCGAGCACCGCTCCCCGCCGGCCGGCCGCCACCAGCCCGGCCGCCAGCGGCCCGACCAGCTGCGCGGCCACCGTGGTGAAGCCGGTCAGGGCACTGGCGGCGACGAGGAACGGCAAGGAGGGGGCGCAGCCCGCGGCGAGCAGTCCGGCACCGGTCAGCAGGAGCAGCACCACCAGGAACGAGCGGTGCGGGAGCCGGTCGCCGAGCGGCACCAGCAGGAACATCCCCGCCGTGTAGCCGGCCTGGGTGGCGGTCACCGCCGCCGAGGCCGAGTCGGCCGAGGTGTGCAGGTCCTCGGCGACCAGGGGCGTGATCGCCTGCGGGAAGTAGAGGTTGCCCACGGCCACCGCGCAGGTGACGGCGAGCAGCAGGGTCGTCCGGCGGCCCATCCTCAGTCCACCGGTCCGCCGGCGACGTACACGACCTGGCCGGAGACGAAGCCCGCGCCGGCCTCGACCTCCGTGCGGCGCGCATGAGTTGTCCGTGTCCGTGTCATGGGTGGCAGTTCAGGGCATCGACGACCCCACGGGAATCGATGTAGCGTACGGCTTAATGATCGTTTTCGTTCTCGGGGTCGAGGACCTCGCGGACACGCGCTTCGCGCTCTCGCCCCTGCACGAGACCCTGCTCAGCCTGCGGGTGCTCCAGGACCCGGGACTGTCCGCGCTGCACCTGCCCTGGCGCCGGTCCGTGCTGGGCCGGCTCGGCGCCCTCGACACCGGGCTGCTGATGTCGCTGGTCGCCCAGCGGCGCACCCTCCCGGACTTCCTGACACCCAACCCCGCAGGTTTCGCCCCGTCCTTCGACGAGCAACTCGACGTGGTCCGCCGGACGCGCCCCGCCCAGGTCCGCCACGACCTGCGGCTGGCCCACGCCCCGGACCCGCTCCCCGCCCCGCTGAGCGACGCACTCGGCGACGACGACCGGGTCACCGCCCTGCGCGACGCCATCTGCGACGTGCTGCGGCAGTACTGGCGGGCGGCCCTCGAGCCGATGTGGCCGCACATGCGGCTCGTGCTGGAGGCCGACATGACCTACCGGGCGCGGCAGCTCGCCCTGGGCGGCGCCCGGCTGCTCTTCGCCGACATGCACCCCAACCTGCGCTGGCGGGACGGCGAGCTGCACATCAGCCAGATGATCAGCAGGCACCGGGTGGCGGCCGCCGGCCGGGGGCTGCTGCTCCTGCCGTCGGTCTTCGCGCACAAGCCGGCGCCTCCGGTCAGCCCGGACGAGCCGCCCCGGCTGGTCTACCCCAGCCGGGGAGTGGCCACCCTGTGGGACGAGACCCCGCCCCCCGGCAACGAGGCCCTGGTGTCCCTGATCGGCGCCCCCCGGGTGAGGCTCCTCGGCCTCCTGGAGGAGCCGCTGCCGACCGTGGAGCTCGCCCGCCGCCTGCGGGTGACGCCCAGCGCCGTCTCCCAGCATCTGCGCGTGCTGCACGCCACGGGCCTGGTCACCCGCGCCCGCGACGGACGCCAGGTGCTGTACCGGCACAGCGGGCTCGCCGACCAGCTCCTGCTGCAGCAGTAGAGCCCGTCGGACGACAAGCGGTGGAGCCCGTCGTGGGACGAAAACCGGTGGTCGGCGGGCCGGCGGGTGCATACGGTGGCGGCATGGCCTTCGAGATCATGCCTCTCGCGGAGCAGCCCGGCAGGTGGGAGCAGGTGCGGGACATGGCGGACAGCTGGCCGGTCTTCGTGACCCAGGACCTCGTGGGCTCCGCGCACTACCGGCGGATCGCCACCGAGCTGCCCGAGTACGTGCTGTTCGCCGAGGACGAGCAGGGCGAGGTCGTCGCCACCGCCTACAGCGTGCCGTTCGCCCTGCACACCGAGGGCCGCGAGGAACTGCCCGCGCGCGGCTGGGACAAGGTGATGGTGTGGGCCTTCGCCGATCTGCGCGCCGGGGTGCGGCCCGACACGGTCAGCGCGATCGCGGTCACCGTCGCCCCGCACGCCCAGGGGCGCGGGCTGTCCGCGCTGATGCTCACGGCGATGCGGGACAACGCCCGGGCGCGCGGCTTCGACGAGGTCGTCGCCCCGGTGCGGCCCAGCGCCAAGCACCTCGAACCCCGTACGCCCATGGACGAGTACGTGGCCCGGGTGCGCCCCGACGGGCTGCCACAGGACCCGTGGATGCGGGTGCACGCACGGGCCGGCGCCACCGTGGACCGGGTGGCGCCGGCGTCCATGACGGTGTCCGCGTCCCTCGCCGAGTGGCGGGACTGGACGGGGCTGCCCTTCGACACCGACGGCCCCGTCGAGGTGCCCGGGGCCCTGGTGCCCGTGCACTGCGACCTGCGGGGCGATCACGCCGTGTACGTCGAGCCCAATGTGTGGATGCGGCACCCGCTGTGACAGCTCAACGGCGCTGACAGCTCAACGGCCCTGACGGCTCAACGGCGCTGACGGCTCAACGGCGCTGACAGCTCAACGGCGCTGACAGCTCAACGGCCCTGACGGCTCAACGGCGCTGACAGCTCGACGGCTGTGACAACTCACCCCCGTGACGGCTCGTCAGCCCAGCGCGTCGAGATCCACGATCTCGCCCTCGGGCTTCTTGGCCGGGACCGGCTTCTCGTAGTCCGAGAAGGTGACCGGGGAGTCGCCGTCGGCGGTGCTGTCGAGCCGCAGCAGGTACGGCTCGCCCTCGGTGGCGACGTAGATGGTGTAGCGGTCCTTGCCGTCGCGCTCGGTCAGCGTCAGCGCCGGGGTGCCGTCGACGGTCGTCGTCCGGCCTCGGCTGGCGGTGGAGCCGCCCTCCTCCACGTCGCCGAGCACCTCGTCCAGGTCGCAGAAGCCCGCGATCTCCTCGGCGTCCGCGCCGGTGGCGGACATCTTGGTCCACTTCCCGGCCAGCAGGTCCACGGCCGCGTCGACGTCGGCCTTCGGCTCGCCCTCGCTCTGGGCCCGCAGGAACGCCTCGTCGTACTTGATGTAGAGGGTGTCGCCGGTCTTGATCAGCTCGGCCTCGCCCCCGCTCTTCATGGTCAGGGTGCCGGCGCACTCGCCCTTGCGGTCCAGCGCCATGTCGAAGGTCATGGCGCCGGCGGCCTCGTCGGGCACGTCGCCGCGCATCCGCAGCGAAGAGGCACCGGTCGTGGCGGCCACGGCACGGTCGGCGATCTCACCGCCGCTCAGCCCGGCGAACGGCTCCTTCTTCCCGTTCTTCCCGTCCTTCCCGTCCTTCACCCCCTCCGACTGCTCGGAGGCCTTCGACGCCTTGTCCTCGCCGGGCAGACAGCCGGTGAGCCCGGCCCCGGTCACGGCGATGAGGCAGAGGGTGGCGAGCGCGGTGCGGCGCATGGCGGTTTTCCTTACGGGGTCTGGTGGTACGGATGGTGAGGGCCGGTCAGAACTTGCCGTTGCCGATCAGCTCGCCGTTGGCGTCGTAGACGGTGACCAGGCCGTTCTTGCTCTGCTTCCAGTCGGCGAAGGCCGAGGCGATCAGCTTGGCGGGGCCCGCGCCCTCGCCCATGATGCCGCCGGTGAAGTCGGTGTAGACGTCGGCGGCGTCGAGGATGTCGTTCTGCTCGTCGGCGCCCTGGACCTTGGTGACGTGCTCGACGGCCGCCTTCTCCTGGGGCGAGCCGTTCTTCTGCACGAAGGCCTTGAACTGCTCGGCCTGGGAGGCCTTTTCGGCGCCCTTGCCGGCGGAGTCGTTGCTCTCGGCGTCCTTGGCGTCCTTGGCGTCCTTGCCGTCCGCCGCCTTCGTGTCGCCGGACTGCCGCTCGGCGGACGCGGAGGAGCCCTTGCCTCCGGAACCCCCCTCCGTGTCACCGGAGTTCGCCGAGACGGCACCGATGACGACGAGCCCC
Organism: Streptomyces thermospinosisporus; assembly: GCF_039526425.1. Lineage (NCBI taxonomy): Bacteria > Bacillati > Actinomycetota > Actinomycetes > Kitasatosporales > Streptomycetaceae > Streptomyces > Streptomyces thermospinosisporus. Next base: position 64,880 of record NZ_BAAAIZ010000049.1, on the reverse strand, counting down.
ACGACGGCGCCCAGCGCGACCTTGGTCTTCATGCCCATGGCTGTGTCCCTCCCCGATGGTGGCGGCCGTCGCTCCCCGGCGGCCGCTCGTTCGCTGGGTCAATCAGAGCATGAACTGTGAACCGAGTCAACATGGTTCACGGATTCTCGTTCGTACACGACGTGAACGGCCGTTTTACGTATACGCCGGTATGCTCGGCCTCACACGGACGTGATCACGTGGGACGAGGGGAGTCGGCGGGTGCAGCGGACGCGGCAGGCAGGAGACACCCAGGACGGCGCCACGGAGGTCACCGCGGCCGGGATCGCCCGGCTGGCCGGGGTCGGACGGGCCGCCGTCAGCAACTGGCGCCGCCGGCACGCCGATTTCCCCCAGCCCGTCGGCGGCACCGAGACCAGCCCCTCGTTCGCCCTCGCCGAGGTCGAGGACTGGCTGCGCCGGCACGGCAAGCTCGCCGAGGTGCCCCTGCGGGAACGCGTCTGGCAGCAGCTCACCGGCCACCCCGAGGGGCCGATAACCGCCCTGCTGCACGCCGGCTGCGTCCTGCTGCTGATCCACGAACGGCCCACCGTCTGGCTGAAGTTGGCCGCCGGCTCCGACGAGCAGCTCGCCCAGGCCCTGCCCGGGGCACTGGCCCGCGAACTCACCCGGACCGCCGCTCCGCAGGACCTCACCGCCGGGCAACTGCGGCCCTCCGTCCCGCTGTTGCGCGGTGCCGCCGAACTCGCCGCCGAGCTCGGCGCCCGGCAGACCTTCGAGTTCCTCCTCGGCCGGCACCTCGACGCCAACCCGCGCCAGTACACGCTGACCCCCGCCGAACTCGCCGCGCTCATGGCCGACCTGGCCGGACCCGCCCGCACCGTCCTCGACCCCGCCTGCGGCACCGGCGCCCTGCTGCGCGCCCTCACCCCCCGCCCCGGCCAGGAGCTCTACGCCCAGGACAGCGCCCCAGAACTCGCCGCGCTCACCGCCCTGCGCCTCGCCCTGCACACCCGGGCCCCCGTGCACGCCGCCGCCGGCGACACCCTGCGCGCCGACGCCCACCCGGAGCTGCGCGCCGACGCCGTGCTGTGCCACCCGCCGTTCAACGAACGCAACTGGGGCCACGACGAACTCGCCTACGACCCGCGCTGGGAGTACGGCTTCCCCGCCCGCACCGAGTCCGAGCTCGCCTGGGTGCAGCACGCGCTGGCCCGGCTGAAGGACGGCGGCACAGCCGTGCTGCTGATGCCGCCCGCCGTCGCCTCCCGCCGCTCCGGCCGCCGGATCCGCGCCGACCTGCTGCGCCGGGGCGCGCTGAGGGCCGTGCTGGCGCTGCCGCTGGGCGCGGCACCGCCGTACAACCTCCCGCTGCACCTGTGGCTGCTGCGCCGCCCCGGGCAGGTACCCGCGCAGCCGGAGCTGCTGCTCGCCGACGCGGGCCGGTTCGCCGGGGAGGGACGCGGCGGCCCCGACTGGCAGGGCGTACGCGAGACGCTGCTCGACGCCTGGCGGACCTTCGAGCGGGCCGGACGGCTCGACGAACGGCCCGGCCTGGCCCGCTCCGTACCGGTCATCGACCTCCTCGACGACGACGTCGACCTCGCCCCGGCCCGCCATCTGCCGCCCCCGGCCGCGGCCGACGGCCCCGCCCGTCTCGCCGAGGTGCGCGAACGCCTCGACGAGACCCTCCGGCTCACCGCCCGGCTGACCCCGCCGCCCGTGACGCCCGCCCCCTCCGCCGAGGCACCGCGCCGCCCGCTCACCACCGTCGGTGAACTGGCGCGCGGGGGCGCACTGGTGATGCGCACCGGCGGCAGCGGCGGCCGCGAGCGCGTGCCGGTCCTCACCGACCACGACGTCCTCTACGGCACCGACCCGTCCGGCACGCTCCCGGAGAGCGACGAGGAGGCGGTGCTCACCGAACCCGGCGACGTCGTCGTCCCCGTGCTCGGCGGAGGCTCCGTGGCGCGCGTCGTCGACGAGGCCACCGCCGGGGCCGCGCTCGGCCGCAACCTGGTGCTGCTGCGCCCGGACCCGGACGCGCTGGACCCCTGGTTCCTCGCCGGGTTCCTGCGCGGTACCGCCAACAACCGCCAGGCCAGCAGCTATGCGTCCACCGCCACCCGGCTCGACGTGCGCCGGCTGCAGCTGCCCCGGCTGCCGCTGGAGGAACAGCGCCGCTACGGCGCCCGCTTCCGTGCCCTGGACGAGTTCGAACGGGCGCTGCGCCAGGCCGGCCGCCTCGGCGAACAGCTGGTGCGCGGCATGTACGACGGCCTCACCGACGGCACGATCCCGCCCGGCTGAGCACGGCCCGCCCCGGCACCTGCGGGGCGCGGATGTGATCGGGACGACAACGGTTCGGTACAACCGGGGACCGGTTGTCCGTGTCGGCCTATACGCTCAGACTTCCCGAGGAGCTCTGACGCTCGCAGCACATCCCCATCGGCCTCACGGTCCAGGAGCAGTCATGTACGGCCACGGCGCGCCGCCCACCCGCAGCGCGGCAATGATCATCACCCTGCGTGTGCTGTTCGCCGCCGCCGGCATCCTGTCGTGCGGGCTGCTGGCCGCCGTGCCGCTGTTCCGGATCGCCATCCTGCGGGCGCGCACGGCGGACTGGGTGCTGGCCTGGTCCGGCCTGGTCTTCTCGATCGTGCTGCTGACCGTGGTGGGCTCGGTGCCGGAGTCGGACACCCGGAGCGATGTCGCCCTCGGCCTGCTGATCTTCACCGGCGCCGCGTCCAGTGTGTACTTCCTGACCGCGGACATCCGCTGGCACCAGCTGAACCGCCCGGGCGCCCCGGTGCCGCCGTCGCCGCACGCCACCACCGTGCAGGCCCCCGGCGCCCATGCGCCCTACGGCTACCCGCAGCCCGCCTCGCCGTACGCCGCCACGCCCGTCCCGCAGCCGCCCCATACGCCCGTCCCGCAGCCGCCCCACACGCCGGTGCCGCAGGCACCCCACGTGCCGCACACCCCCGGGCCCCACACCCCGGTGCCGCAGACGCCGCCCACCCCGGCGCCGCCGCCGCGCCCCGCGCCGGCCCGCATCGACCAGGTGCGCGCCGAACTCGACGAACTAAGCGACTACCTGCGCCGCCAGGACGGCCGGCCGGCCGGGCCCGAGAGCGGAAGGTGAGCGTGACGACGACGGGACGGGTCGTCGCGGGCCGCTACGAGCTGTCCACGCTCATCGGCCAGGGCGGCATGGGCCAGGTCTGGACGGCGTACGACCAGCGGCTCGACCGGCGCGTGGCGGTGAAGCTGCTGCGGCCCGACAAGGTGGCCGGGCAGGAGGCGGACGAACTGCGCCGCCGCTTCGTGCGCGAGTGCCGCGTCACCGCGCAGGTCGACCACCCCGGCCTGGTCACCGTGCACGACGCGGGCAGCGAGGCCGAGGAGCTGTTCCTCGTCATGCAGTACGTCGACGGCGCCGACCTCGGCGACCACCTCGCCGAGCACGCGCCCTACCCGTGGCAGTGGGCGGTCGCGGTGGCCGCCCAGCTGTGCGCCGTGCTGAGCGCCGTGCACGCGGTGCCGATCGTCCACCGCGACCTCAAGCCGCGCAATGTGATGGTCCGGCAGGACGGCACCGTCACCGTGCTCGACCTCGGCGTCGCCTCCGTCATGGACGCCGACACCACCCGCCTCACCCACACCGGCACCCCCATAGGCTCGCCCGCCTACATGGCCCCCGAGCAGGCGATGGGCGGCGCGGTCGGCCCGTACACCGACCTGTACGCGCTCGGTGTGCTGCTGCACGAACTGCTCAGCGGCGACGTCCCCTTCTCCGGCTCCACCGCGCTCGGCGTGCTGCACCGGCACCTGTACGAACCGCCGCCGCCGGTGCGCACCCTCCGCCCGGAGGTGCCCGAGGCGCTGGAGACCCTGGTGCTGCGGCTGCTCGCCAAGGACCCGCAGCACCGCCCGGCCTCCGCGCAGGAGGTCTACGAGCACCTGGAGCCGCTCCTGCCCGCCCGCGGCACACCCACCGGGGCGCTCCTTGACCCCACCCGCCCCTTCCTGCGGCCGCTCGCCCCCTGGCCGGACCGGGCGCGCACCCCCGCACCCCAGCCCGCCCCCGCCGCGCCCGCCTCGCCGGCCGCGGAGCAGGCCGATGTCGCCGCCGCCGTCGACGAGGTCAAGCGGCTCCTCGGCGAGGGACGGATCACCCAGGCCGTCGACATCCTCGGCTCGATCCTGCCCGTCGCCGCCGAGCAGCACGGCGAGAACTCCCCGGTCGTGCGCACCCTGCGCAAGCAGTACGCGGCCACCCTGCTGGACGACGGCCAGTACCGCCGCGCCCTGCCCGAACTGCGCCGCCTCGCCGCCGAGCGCGCCGCCGAGGCCGGGCAGGCCGACCCGCAGTCGCTGCGCTACCGCTACGAGGCCGCCCAGTGCCTGGAGCAGCTCGGCGACCCGGCCGGGGCGCTCGCCGAGTACCGGGCGCTGCTGCCGTACTACGAGAACCAGTACGTGGCCGCCGGCGACCCGCGGCTCGCCCACGAGGTGCGCCGCCGCATCGGGCATCTGCTGCTCGCCCTCGGCGACCGGGCAGCCGCCCACGACACGCTCGTGCGCCTGCTGCACGACGTGGAGCGCGGCCAGGGGCCCGGTCATCCGCTCGCCGTGGAGATCCGGCGGACGCTGCAGTGGCTGGGGCAGGTGCGCGGCTGAGGTCCGGCATGCGGACGTGCCCGGCGGTAGGGCGGCCGGGCGGTAGGGCGGCCGGCATCGGGGTGCCGGTGCGGGCGGTAGGGCGGCCGGGCGGTAGGGCGGCCGGCATCGGGGTGCCGGTGCGGGCGGTAGGGCGGCAGGGCGGACGGGCGGCGGGGTGCCGGTGCCCGAAGTCGTGGTGAATCGTTGGTCGAATGGGTTGGCCAGAGCTTGCCCCGTGCCTACCATCGATCACCGCAAGACTTTGTGCACCGCCGCACAAGCTCCCTCAGGAGGTTTCCTTGCACCGCCGCCGTCGCACCGCGCTCCTGCTCACCGCCGCGATCGCCGCAGCGGCCCCCCTGCTCACCGCCTGCGGAAACGATGCGCGCCCGGGCGCGGCAGCCGTCGTCGGCGACGAACGGATCACCGTGTCCCAGCTGGAGAACCGGGTGAAGGAGGTCCGCGCGGCCCAGCGCGAGGCCGTCCCCGACGAGGCCCAGTACGAGCAGGCCATCGCCCGCACCGGCAGCCTCACCCGCGACACCCTGCACAGCATGGTCCTCGACCGCGTCCTGGACCACGCCGCGCGCGAGGCCGGGGTGAGCGTCACGCCCCGCGAGGTGCAGCGGATGCGGGCCGACATGGAGGACCAGGCGGGCGGCGCCGAGGCGCTCGAGCGGGCCTGGCTGCAGCAGTACGGCATCCCGCCGCAGCGCCTGGAGGAGAACCTCCGCCTGCAGCTGAAGGCCCAGAAGCTCGCCGAGAAGCTCGGCACCGACACCAGCCGTCCCGAGTTCTGGAAGGCCCTGTCCGAGGCCGGCAAGGAACTCGACGTGGACATCAACCCGCGCTACGGCACCTGGGACGTGAACAAGAGCAGCCGCGTGGACGCCAGGGCCCCGTGGCTGCGGGACGTGACGTCGGCGGACACCCAG
>NZ_BAAAIZ010000049.1:15378-59232 GCF_039526425.1 Streptomyces thermospinosisporus | reverse complement strand
GGGGCCGCCTGCCGCGGGCCGCATGACGCAGCCCGCCTGCCGGGGGCCGCCTGCCGCGGGCCGCATGACGCAGCCCGCCTGCCGCGGGCCGCCTGCCGCGGGCCGCATGACGCAGCCCGCCTGCCGCGGGCCGCATGACGCAGGCCACCTGACACGGGCCGCCTGCCGGACCGCCTCCTGATGGGGCCTCCCATCACGGCCCGCCCGCCTGTGGACAACAGCCTGTGGACAACTCGGGGGCTGTCGGCGGCGTGGGTTAGTTTCGGAGCGTGAACGCCATCAGCTCCGATGCCCCCGCCGAGGCCGCTCCCGGCCGTGTCGTCCTGCTCACCACCAGCCACCGGGTCGCGCCCGGCCTGCTGTCCTGGCCTGCCTGGCAGGCGCTGCACGCCGCCGACCGGGTGCTGTGCGCCGACGGTGCCCATCCCCAGCTGCCGTATCTGCGGGAGGCGGGGATATCCGTGGAGGAGGCGGCGCCGACCGCCGAGGAGCTGGTCGGTGCCTGCGCGGGCGGGCACACGGTGGTGGTCGTCGCCACCGGTGAGGGCGAACCCGCGCTCACCGACGGACTGGCCCGCCTCGCCGGCAGCGGACGCGTCCGGATGCCCGAGCTGGAGCTGCTGCCCGCCTCCTACGACCTGCCGGGTGCCCGGCTGCTGGACCTGGTGCAGGTGATGGACCGCATCCGTGCCGAGTGCCCGTGGTCGTCCCTGCAGACCCACAAGGGCCTGGCGAAGTACGGCATCGAGGAGGCGTACGAGCTCGTCGAAGCGATCGAGGAGGGCGACCGGGACGAGCTGCGCGAGGAGCTCGGCGACGTCCTGCTCCAGGTCGTCTTCCACGCCCGGATCGCCGAGGAGCACCCCGAGGAGCCCTTCTCCGTCGACGACGTGGCCGCCGGCATCGTCGACAAGCTCATTCACCGCCACCCCCATGTCTTCGGCGACGCGACGGCGAGCACCCCGGAGGAGGTCAAGGAACACTGGCTGCGCACCAAGGCCGTCGAGAAGCGCCGCACCTCGGTCACCGAGGGCATCCCCCTCGGCCAGCCCGCCCTGGCCCTGGCCGCGAAGCTGGCCTCACGGGTCCGCACGGCCGGCCTGGACGTACCCCCGCCCCGCATCGACGGCATCGGCTACGAGCTGCTGACCCTGGCGATACGCGCCGAGGCGGAGGGCGTCGACCCGGAGGCGGCCCTGCGCGCGGCGGCCCGCGCGTACCGCGACGCGGTGCTGGCAGCCGAGGGCGCCGAGGGGAGTTAGCCGGACGTGCCCTGGCGCCCTCGCGCGGCGGAGCCCCTCGCCAGGCGGGCGCCCGCCGGGGTGTGGCGGTAGAGGACGAAGCGGCCGGAGCGGGCGCGGGTCACCAGGCCGGCCCGGTGCAGCACCCCCAGGTGGTACGAGACGGTGGCGGGGCTGAGGAAGTGACGTGCCGCCAGCTGCGCGGTGGACGCCGGACGGGCCAGGGCGGCCAGCAGCCCGGCGCGGGTGGGGCCGAGCAGCCCGGCCAGTTCCTCGGGCGGAGCCGCCGGGGCACTCGACCCGGCCCGCACCGGATACACCAGCATCGGCGGCCGCCGCCCGCCCGGCACCGGGTCCACGACCACGGCCGGCACCGGGGCCACCAGCGACGGCACGACCACCACCAGCGGCACCGGCAGGCGAACGGTGAACCGGCTCTCCACCCGCAGGGTGCCGTCGGCCCACCGGATGCCGGGGTGCAGCGAGTTGAACAGGGCGGCCGCGCCGCTGCGGGCCAGCACCCCCGCACACCGGTCGACCTCCGCCTCCAGGGTGGCCCGGGCGGCCTCCCAGTGCGGGGCGAAGGCCAGCTCCCAGTAGCGCCGCAGCTCCTCCGCCGCCTGCCGGGCCACGCGTTCGCCGCCGCGTGCCATGGCGCAGCGCACGACCTCCGGCAGCTCGCTGCCGGCCAGGCCGCTGTCGGGCCGGCCGTCGCGCAGCGTCCGGAGTTCGGCCAGGACCCGCTCGGGCGGAGTGGAGCGGACCTGTTCGAGCTCCTCCTCGACGGTGGGGGAGGGGCCCGACGGGTGGGGGCTGAGGAAGTCCGGTACGTAACCCCCGGCCTCGAGCGCCAGCGCGGTCAGCAGCGGCAGCCGCGCCCGGCGCAGCACCCGGCGGGCGCGGGCCACCCACGGGTCGGAGCCTGGTTCCGTGCGCAGTCCCCACGGCAGCAGCGTGGACGTCACCTCGTGCAGCGGTGAGACGGCGAAGCGGGAGCGGGCCAGTCCCTCCGCGTCCACCGTCAGCTCGATCACCGCTCCCCCAGCAGGCCCCGAGCGCACCGCGTGCGCACCGACTCTTCGAACCTGCTCGAATCGTGGCACGAGCGCTCGCCGCGACCAACAGCCCCGGCGCACCCTGATGACCGGTCACCGAAGCCGAGGGGGAGGACATGCGCACATCACCGCATTTCCAAGGGAGTCGGAAGACACCGGCGGCGCCGGACGCACCGGTCGCGAGCCGCGCCCGGGAGACCTGGCGAGCACGGACGGCATGGGGAGCACGGGGAACACGGGGATCCCGGTCACGGGTGACCGTGGCGCTCGCCGCCGCCGGACTCCTGCTGGTGTCGGGCACCTGCACCTCGGCGGCGCAGGACCGGGCGGGGACGGTCGCGGCACCTGCCGGGGAGAACGGGGGACTCTCCGGCGCCGCGCCCTGCCCCGGCCTGGACGGCTTCACCTGCTCCACCCTGAACGTGCCGCTCGACCACCGGGGCCGCACCCCGGGCCGGCTCGGCCTGAAGGTCGCGATGGCCGGCAACGCCGAGGCGCCCAAGGGAGTCCTGCTGTTCCTGACGGGCGGACCGGGCCAGCCCGGCGTGCCGTTCGCCGCGCGCATCCGCGACCGGATGGCGCCGGTGCTGAAGGACTACCGCCTGGTGATGATCGACCAGCGCGGCACCGGCGCCGGCGCGCTGCAATGCCCCCGGCTGCAGAAGGAGATGGGCGCCTCCGACCTCACCCCGCCCACCGAGCAGGCGGTGAAGGAGTGCGCCGCGGCCAACGGCGAGCAGCGCCGCTTCTACAGCACCGGTGACACCGTCGCCGACCTGGAGCTGCTGCGCCGGGCCCTGGGCGTGCGGAAGATGACCCTCGACGGTGTCTCCTACGGCACCTACACCGCCACCCGGTACGCGCTGGCGCACCCCAACCGCGTGGCCCGGCTGGTGCTGGACTCGGTGGTGCCGCAGACCGGGTACGACCCGATGGACCTGGCCGCCCTGCGCGCGGCACCGCGCGTGCTGCGCGAGGCCTGCGCGGCGATCGAGTGCACCACGGACCCCGCCGCGGACCTCGCGAAGGTGGTGGACACCTACGGCAACGGCGTCGACGTCATCGACGCGCTGACCACCTGGGGCTTCGTCGACCCGGACTACGCCGAGATGATCGACGCCCTGCACCGGGCCGCCGAGGGCGACCCCGGACTGCTGCGCGGACTGATCGCGGGCACCCGGCAGGGCAACGCCGCCACCGCCGAGGAGCTGAGCCAGGGGCTGCACGCCTCCACCCTGTGCCTGGACGGCCGCTACCCCTGGGGCAGGTCCGACGCCCCCATGGCCGGGCGGCGCGAGGCGCTCGAGAAGGCGGGCGCCGAGCTGACCCCGCGCGACTACGGGCCGTTCGACGCGGCCACCGCCACCGGCCTCGGCTCGATGCTCAGCTGTCTGCACTGGCCGCCCACCCCGGCGCCGCCGCTGCCCTCGCCGCACCGCAGGCTGCCCGGATCCGTCCCGGTCCTGCTGCTGGGCGGCGACCGCGATCTGTCGACGCCGGTGGAGTGGCTGTACGACCAGAAGAAGCTGACCCCGCGCGCCGAGGTCGTGGTGGTCGAGGGAGCCGCGCACTCGGTGCAGAGCAGGGCGGCGAGCGACGAGGGCCGCGAGGCGGTGTACGACTTCCTTCTCCGCCGCTGATTCCCTCCCAGCACACGGCTTCCTCATCCGTGCACGGCCGGGGTCCCGGTACACCGCCGCGGGCCCCGGCCGCGTGTACGTAGGCGGTCCCGCCGGGCAGCACGGATGCGGCCCGCCTGCACGCATGCCGCTGCGGATGCAGCCCGCCTGCACGCATACCGCTGCGGATGCAGCCCGCCTGCACGCATACCGCTGCGGATGCGGCCCGCCTGCACGCATGCCGCTGCGGATGTTGCCCGCCTGCACGCATGCCGCTGCGGACGCGGCCCCCGGCACACGCCCGCGGGCATACGACCACAGGCCCCGATATACGGTCGGAAGGTGACCGACCAGCACCCGACCGACCAGCCGGACATGCCGCAGCAGCCGCCCGCCCCCGAGCTCTTCACCTGGGAGTTCGCCACCGATCCCTACCCGGCCTACGCCTGGCTGCGCGAGCACGCCCCGGTGCACAGGACCCGCCTGCCGAGCGGGGTCGAGGCCTGGCTGGTCACCCGCTACGCCGACGCCAAGCAGACCCTCGCCGACAACCGCCTGTCCAAGAACCCGGCACACCACGACGAGCCGGAGCACGCCAAGGGCAAGACGGGCATCCCCGGCGAGCGCAAGGCGGAGCTGATGACGCATCTGCTGAACATCGACCCGCCGGACCACACCCGGCTGCGCCGGCTGGTCAGCAAGGCCTTCACCCCGCGCCGGGTCGCCGAGTTCGCGCCCAGGGTGCAGGAGCTGACCGACACCCTGATCGACCGGTTCGCCGCGCGGGGATCGGCCGACCTCATCCACGAGTTCGCCTTCCCGCTGCCCATCTACGCCATCTGCGACATGCTCGGCGTGCCCCGCGAGGACCAGGACGACTTCCGGGACTGGGCGGGCATGATGATCCGTCACCAGGGCGGCCCGCGCGGCGGAGTGGCCCGCTCGGTGAAGAAGATGCGCGGCTATCTCGCCGACCTCATCCACCGCAAGCGCGCGGTCCTGCCCGCCCGTCCGGCACCCGGCGAGGACCTCATCTCCGGTCTCATCCGGGCCTCCGACCACGGCGAGCACCTCACCGAGAACGAGGCCGCCGCCATGGCGTTCATCCTGCTGTTCGCCGGTTTCGAGACCACCGTCAACCTCATCGGCAACGGCACCTACGCCCTGCTCACTCATCCCGAGCAGCGGGCCCGGCTGCAGCGGTCCCTGGCCGCGGGGGAGCGGGAGCTGCTGACCACCGGGGTGGAGGAGCTGCTGCGCTACGACGGCCCGGTGGAGATCGCCACCTGGCGGTTCGCCACCGAGCCGGTCGTCATCGGCGGGCAGCGGATCGAGGCCGGGGACCCCGTGCTGGTCGTCCTCGCCGCGGCGGACCGTGACCCGGAGCGGTTCGCCGACCCGGATGTGCTCGACCTCGGCCGGCGCGACAACCAGCACCTGGGGTACGGCCACGGCATCCACTACTGCCTGGGCGCGCCGCTGGCCCGGCTGGAGGGGCAGACCGCGCTCGGCACCTTGCTGACCCGGCTGCCGGATCTGCGCCTAGCGGTCGAACCGGACGAACTGCGCTGGCGCGGCGGGCTCATCATGCGCGGACTGCGCACACTGCCCGTGGAATTCACCCCTTTGCGGACCTGACTTCCGAAAACGGACGGGACTTTGAGCACCCCGTCCGACCAGCGCAAACATGACACACATTCAACTATGTGATCTTCACGTGATCTGCGCGGCATGAACTTGTGACAACTGATCGTCTGCCGATACGTTCCCTGTCGACGCGACGTCCAATCCGGTGCGCCGCGCTGGTCACTGCTGTCGTCTGAAAGGTCTCCGCATGCTCTCCGGGAACGGTCGCCACCGTCGCCCCCGCCAGGCTCCGGCTCTCCTTGTCGCGGCCGGAGTGACCGGATCCGCCATCGCCCTTCCGCTTCTGGGGGCGAGCGGCGCCAGCGCGGCCGACGGGGAGACCTGGGACCGGGTCGCGGAGTGCGAGTCCGGCGGCTCCTGGAGCCAGAACACGGGCAACGGCTACTACGGCGGTCTGCAGCTGACCCAGGACGACTGGGAGAACTACGGCGGACTGGAGTACGCGCCCAGCGCCGACCAGGCCAGCCGGAACCAGCAGATAGCGGTCGCGGAACGCATACTCGCCGACCAGGGTGTCGGCGCCTGGCGCGCCTGCGGCCTGCTCGCGGGGCTGGAGCAGGGCTCGGGGGCCGAGGGGATTGACACGGGCACGGGCTCGCAGTCCCCGTCCTCGACGGATACGCCGGAAAGCGGCGAATCTACCGATGAGTCCGGCTCGTCGGATTCCGTCGATCCGTCCGTCTCTTCGTCCGCGTCGCCCACCGCCACGGAGGGCGGGGAGGGCGGAGACGGTGCGGAGGGCTCCGCAGGCTCGGCCGATGCGAACGAATCGCCCGAGTCCGACAAGTCCACCGATGCCGACTCCGGGCCCTCGGCCGTCGAAACGACCGGAAACGGTGACGAGCCGGACAAGTCCGGTCAGAGCACCGGCTCTTCCGCGCTGACCGACACCGGCGCCTCCACCGGGGCCGGCCGGCACCGCGGCCCCAGCGCCGAGGAGAAGGAGGAGGACCTCGCATCCGGGTCGTCCGGCCGGCATGCCGCGCGCCCCTCGGGCGACGCCTCCGACGGCTCCTACACCGTCCGCCGCGGGGACAGCCTGTGGTCCATCGCCGACTCCCTTGAGGTGGACGGCGGTTGGCGTGCGCTGTACGAGCGCAACGAGCAGGTCGTCGGTGACGACCCGGACCTCATCCTGCCCGGTCAGACGCTTGAGGTCGCAGAGGGTGCGAGCGGGAAGTGACGGGTGAAAAGCCGCGGATCGGACGGTAGTTGACGTCATGATTCGAGCTGAATGCCCGATATAAAAGTGGTGAGAGATAGGTCTCAGAAGCCCTGATCGTCTTTGAAAATCGGCCGAACAGGTGTCTACGGTCGTGACCGCTCGTCATCGCGGGCCCCGGCTGCCGCCACGCCGAATCCTGCCAGTGGCACCCGGGAACAGTCGTCGCGTCATGCGCCGTAGGCAGGAGCGGGGGACCCAAGGTAAGTGCCGTTTCCGGTGCCTGGCACCGGAGTGCGGCTTGGGGTGAAGCCGCGTCCCGTGAGGGGCGTGGCCGGGCAACTCAACCGGCCCGAACCCGACAGCTCACCTCGCAGGCGTCGGTGAGGGGATCCATCCATGCTGTTTTCCGGCAAGGGCAAGCACCGTCGTCCGACCGCCCTTCAGCGGTCCACCCGCGCCATCGCCATCGCCGGTGTCACCGGCGCCGCCGTCGCCGCCCCGCTGATGGCGGCCGGCTCGGCCTCCGCCGCCACCGCCTCCGAGTGGGACGCCGTCGCCCAGTGCGAGTCCGGCGGCAACTGGTCCATCAACACCGGCAACGGCTACTACGGCGGTCTGCAGTTCTCCGCCTCCACCTGGGCCGCCTACGGCGGCACGAAGTACGCGCCGACCGCCGACAAGGCCACCAAGGCGCAGCAGATCGAGATCGCCGAGAAGGTGCTCGCCGGCCAGGGCAAGGGTGCCTGGCCCGTCTGCGGCAAGAACCTGTCCAACGCCCCGTACCACGGTGCCGCCGCCGAGGCCCCCAAGGCCGCCGCCCCCGCCGAGCGCGCGGAGCAGAAGGCGTCCCGCTCCACCGAGCGTCCGGCGCCGAAGGCCGAGAAGAAGGCCGAGGCCAAGAAGACCGTCACCACCCCGGCCGGTGACAAGGTCGAGAAGGGCGACGGCGAGTACAAGGTCGTCAAGGGCGACACGCTCAGCTCCATCGCCGCCGAGCACGGCGTCAAGGGCGGCTGGCAGAAGCTGTTCGAGCTGAACGACGACATCATCGAGAACCCCGACCTCATCTTCCCGGGCCAGCAGCTGCACCTGAAGTAAGCAGCGGCCCCGCGGTCCGCCCGCTCCGGTGCGTGTTCCCCCCGTGCGCACCGGGGCGGGCTTTTTCATCGAACCGCGTTTGTTCCGCCCGGAAACAATCTATGCTCGGTTCCGTCCCACGGGATGGGCGACCGGATGGCCGATCGCCCGGAGCCGGTTAGGCTCGGTCTCGCAGCGCCACCACGGCCCTGCACACTCGCGTCACATCCAAGAAGGAGATGCTCGTGCCGTCCATCGACGTCGTCGTAGCCCGGGAAATCCTGGACTCCCGAGGCAATCCCACGGTCGAGGTCGAGGTCGGCCTCGACGACGGCAGCACCGGTCGTGCCGCCGTCCCGTCCGGCGCCTCCACGGGCGCCTTCGAGGCCATCGAGCTTCGCGACGGCGACTCGAACCGCTACCTCGGCAAGGGTGTGGAGAAGGCCGTTCTCGCGGTCATCGAGCAGATCGGCCCTGAGCTGGTCGGCTACGACGCCACCGAGCAGCGCCTGATCGACCAGGCCATGTTCGACCTGGACGCCACCGACAACAAGGGCTCCCTCGGCGCCAACGCCATCCTCGGCGTCTCCCTCGCCGTCGCCCACGCCGCCTCCGAGGCCAGCGACCTGCCGCTGTTCCGCTACCTGGGCGGCCCCAACGCGCACCTGCTGCCGGTGCCGATGATGAACATCCTGAACGGCGGCTCGCACGCCGACTCCAACGTGGACATCCAGGAGTTCATGATCGCCCCGATCGGCGCGGAGTCCTTCTCCGAGGCGCTGCGCTGGGGTGCCGAGGTCTACCACACCCTGAAGAAGGTCCTGAAGAGCAAGGGCCTGTCCACCGGCCTCGGCGACGAGGGCGGCTTCGCCCCGAACCTCGGCTCCAACCGCGAGGCCCTCGACCTCATCCTCGAGGCCATCAAGGAGGCCGGCTACACCCCCGGCGAGCAGGTCGCCCTCGCCCTGGACGTGGCCGCGTCCGAGTTCTACAAGGACGGCTCCTACGTCTTCGAGGGCAAGGAGCGCTCCGCCGCCGAGATGACGGAGTACTACGCCGAGCTGGTCGACGCCTACCCGCTGGTCTCCATCGAGGACCCGCTGTTCGAGGACGACTGGGAGGGCTGGAAGACCATCACCGCCAAGCTCGGTGACAAGGTCCAGCTCGTCGGCGACGACCTGTTCGTCACCAACCCCGAGCGCCTGGCCCGCGGCATCGAGGAGGGCGCCGCAAACGCCCTGCTGGTGAAGGTCAACCAGATCGGCTCGCTCACCGAGACCCTGGACGCGGTCGAGCTGGCCCAGCGCAACGGCTACAAGTGCATGATGTCCCACCGCTCCGGCGAGACCGAGGACGTCACCATCGCCGACCTGGCCGTCGCCACCAACTGCGGCCAGATCAAGACCGGCGCCCCGGCCCGCTCCGAGCGCGTCGCCAAGTACAACCAGCTGCTGCGCATCGAGGAGATCCTCGACGACGCGGCGGTGTACGCCGGCCGCTCCGCCTTCCCGCGCTTCAAGGGCTGACGCCACACGGGGCTTTTCGTCCCCGTGAGAGGGCAGCGTCGTACGTCCCCGTACTCGGTCCCGTACCGTGTGCGGGGACGTACGCGCGTGGACGGGAGGCGCCAGGCAGATGGCCGTGAAGGACCGGGACCGTTTCTCCACCGCGACCAGGATCCGGCTGATCGGTGAGCAGACCGCGGCCCGGGTCTACCGCTCACAGACCCGGCGACAGGCCCGCCGCTCCCGGCTGACCGGCCGGGCCGCGCTGCTCGCCCTGGTGGTCTGCTCGCTGATCGTGGCCCTCGCCTACCCCATGCGCCAGTACGTCTCCCAGCGCGCCGAGATCGCCGACCTGCGGCAGCAGCAGAAGGAGGCGCGCGAGCGCGTCGAACGGCTGCGCGACCTCAAGGCGCGCTGGCAGGACGACGCCTTTGCCGAGCAGGAGATCCGCCGCCGGCTGCACTACGTCATGCCGGGCGAGACCGGCTACATCGTGATCGACCCGGGCACGGCCAGGAAGTCCCGCACCGACCGCGAGACCGCCGACCGCCCCTGGTACGCGAACCTCTGGGACGGCGTCGACAAGGCCGACGCCGCCGCCCAGTGACCGTATAGAAAGACAGGTATGGAGAAGCCCCCGCCCCCGACGCCGCGCACCGAGCCCACCGACGCGGACATCGAGGCCATCAGGCAGCAGCTCGGCCGGCCCCCGCGCGGGCTGCGCGCCATCGCGCACCGCTGCCCCTGCGGCCAGCCGGACGTCGTGGAGACCGCCCCGCGGCTGCCCGACGGCACGCCCTTCCCGACGCTGTACTACCTCACCTGCCCCCGCGCCAACTCGGCGATCGGCACGCTCGAGGCGAACGGCGTGATGAAGGAGATGACCGAGCGGCTGGCCACCGACCCCGAGCTGGCCGCCGCCTACCGGGCCGCGCACGAGGACTACATCCGGCGGCGCGACGAGATCGAGGAGCTGAAGAACTTCCCCAGCGCCGGCGGCATGCCGGACCGGGTGAAGTGCCTGCACGTGCTGGTCGCCCACTCGCTGGCCGCCGGACCGGGCGTCAACCCGCTCGGCGACGAGGCGCTGGCGATGCTGCCCGAGTGGTGGCGCAAGGGCCCCTGTGTGACGCCCACGGCCGGGGAGGAGGCCAAGTGACCCGGGTCGCCGCCATCGACTGCGGCACGAACTCCATCCGCCTGCTGGTGGCCGACGCGGACCCGGCGACCGGTGAACTGACCGACCTGGACCGCCGCATGACCATCGTGCGCCTCGGGCAGGGCGTCGACCGCACCGGCCGGCTCGCCCCCGAGGCCCTGGAGCGGACCTTCGCCGCCTGCCGCGAGTACGCGGAGATCATCAAGAAGCACGGGGCCTCGGAGCACCTGCGCTTCGTCGCCACCTCCGCCTCCCGCGACGCCGAGAACCGCGAGGACTTCGTGCGCGGGGTGGTGGACATCCTCGGCGTGGAGCCCGAGGTCATCACCGGCGACCAGGAGGCCGAGTTCTCCTTCACCGGCGCCACCAGGGAGCTGGCGGGCCACGACCACCTGCCCAAGCCCTTCCTGGTGGTCGACATCGGCGGCGGCTCGACCGAGTTCGTGGTCGGCGACGACCATGTGCGCGCCGCCCGCTCCGTCGACGTCGGCTGCGTCCGGATGACCGAGCGGCACCTGGTGCACGAGGGGAAGGTCGCCGACCCGCCCACCGAGCAGCAGATCGCCGCCATGCGGGCCGACATCGAGGCCGCCCTCGACCTGGCCGAACAGTCCGTCCCGCTGCGCGAGGCGCGCACCCTGGTGGGCCTCGCCGGATCCGTCACCACCGTCTCCGCCATCGCCCAGGACCTGCCCGAGTACGACTCGGCGGCCATCCACCACTCACGGGTCTCCCGGGACCGCGTCCGGGAGATCACCGAGCACCTGCTGCGCTCCACCCACGCCGAGCGCGCGAAGATCCCCTCCATGCATCCGGGTCGCGTGGACGTGATCGGCGCGGGCGCCCTCGTCCTGCTGTCGATCATGGAACGGACCGGCGCGGAGGAGGTCGTGGTGTCCGAGCACGACATCCTCGACGGCATCGCGTGGTCGGTGGCGTAGCTCTCTTTTGTTACTCGCCAGTAGCCACCGGTTGAGCAGTACGGATAGCGTATGAGCGGCCTCGAGGGGCCCTTCGCGGGCCCCTCGCCGGTGTCTCGCCGACGAAGTTCGTGAAGTTCTTCACAAGGATTTCGGTCGTACGGGGCCCTCGAATGGGGTCCATTGGCCCTTCCGGGGGGTTCCGGGCCTGTTGAACATGTTCAGCAGGGGTCTGCGGATCGCGTACCGGAGGGAGTGTTTCAGGGGGCTCACAGCCGGCCGTGAAGTCCAGAGAGGCAGCTCACGCGGCATTGACAACGTGCGGCGAGCGTCACGGTTCCCGTACTTGGACATGATCTAAGTCACGCGGGGCGGGGAGTATAACACAGGTCCTGTCCAAGCTTGTGAAGGGGCGCACGAACCACCCCCCTCGGGCGGGTGGATACTCGATGGCATGAGCACCACGGAGCGTCCCAGGATCCTCGTAGTAGGCGGTGGGTACGTAGGCCTGTACGCAGCTCGGCGCATCCTGAAGAAGATGCGTTACGGCGAGGCGACCGTCACCGTCGTCGACCCGCGGTCGTACATGACCTACCAGCCTTTCCTCCCCGAAGCCGCCGCCGGCAGCATCTCCCCTCGCCACGTCGTCGTCCCGCTGCGGCGCGTGCTGCCCAAGGCGGAGGTCCTCACCGGTCGGGTCACCACCATCGACCAGGACCGCAAGGTCGCCACGATCGCCCCGCTGGTCGGCGAGGCGTACGAGCTTCCCTTCGACTACCTGGTGATCGCGCTCGGCGCGGTCTCCCGCACCTTCCCGATCCCCGGCCTCGCCGAGCAGGGCATCGGCATGAAGAGCATCGAGGAGGCCATCGGCCTGCGCAACCACGTCCTCGAGCAGCTCGACAAGGCCGACTCCACCACCGACGAGCAGATCCGCCGCAAGGCTCTCACCTTCGTCTTCGTGGGCGGCGGCTTCGCCGGTGCGGAGACCATCGGTGAGGTCGAGGACATGGCGCGGGACGCGGCCAAGTACTACCGCAACGTCTCCCGCGAGGACATGCGCTTCATCCTCGTCGACGCCGCCGACAAGATCCTCCCCGAGGTGGGTCCGAAGCTCGGCAAGTACGGCAAGGAGCACCTGGAGAGCCGTGGTGTCGAGGTCTACCTCAACACCTCGATGGAGTCCTGCGTCGACGGCCACGTGGTGCTGAAGAACGGCCTCGAGGTGGACTCCGACACCATCGTGTGGACGGCCGGCGTCAAGCCGAACCCTGCGCTCGCCCGCTTCGGCCTGCCGCTGGGTCCGCGCGGCCACGTCGACTGCGAGCCGACGCTCCAGGTCAAGGGCACCGACTACATCTGGGCCGCGGGCGACAACGCCCAGGTGCCGGACCTCGTGGGCCGCAAGGCCGGCAACGAGAACGCCTGGTGCCCGCCGAACGCCCAGCACGCCCTGCGTCAGGCCAAGGTCCTCGGCGACAACGTGGTGTCCGGCATGCGGGGCTTCCCGCAGAAGGAGTACAGCCACGCCAACAAGGGCGCCGTGGCGGGCCTCGGCCTGCACAAGGGCGTGGCGATGATCGTCGTCGGCAAGATGAAGATCAAGCTGAAGGGCCGGCTCGCCTGGTACATGCACCGCGCCTACCACGGCCTGGCGATGCCCACCTGGAACCGCAAGATCCGGGTCTTCGCCGACTGGACCCTGCAGATGTTCCTCAAGCGCGAGGTCGTCTCGCTGGGCGCCATCGAGTCCCCCCGCGAGGAGTTCTACGAGGCCGCCAAGCCGGCCCCGGCCCCCGCGGCGGCCGCACCCCGCAAGACCGAGGAGAAGGCCAAGGCCTCCTGACCTCCGGTCCACCGCCCCCCGAAGGGGCCGCCCGCCATCCGTGGTGCGGGCGGCCCCTTCGGCGTGTGCGGGGCAGAGTGTGCTGGGGGCGTTGTGGCGACTTCGGTCGCAGGGAGCCAGGCGTCACGGGCGGCCCTCTTCTTCTGCGGCCCTCTTCCTGTGCGACCAGCAGTCAGGCCCGGACGGGGACGTCGAGGAGCTTGGCGAGGAAGCCGGCGTTGGCGGTGACGTCGTGACCGAGCACCACGGTGTGGTGCGGCAGCGCGCTCAGGCGCCGTGCGACCTCCCGCCGAGCGCTGTGCCGCTGCCGACGGTGAGAAGTCCGAAGACATCCGGGTACCGGTCCTCCGTCTCGCCGCACATGAAGTCGCTGTGATCCAGGGTCCGCACGCTGCTCTCCTCGGCCGGGGCCACGCCCGCTTCGATACGCGGAAAGAGGAGCCCGGCGGCAGTCCCACCGGCAGCCAGCGGGACACCGAACCAGCGCTCGAACTGATCGGGAAAGACCTGCGTCTTCATCTCCTCGCCGCTTCCCTCCTTCCACAGCGGCGTGCGATCTCCGGCGAGGAGTGCTGCCGTCACTCGCTCATGCTGCGTCGGATGCAGTTGCTCGCCGCCCAGCAGGCGCCGTTGGGCGATGTCGAACCAGCCCAGCGCGTCAAGAAGGCCCAGCCCGATCGCGGCGGCCGACGGCCACGGCAGGACATCGACACCCGCTCCCTGGTCCGGCCGGACGAAGACGCGATCGTTGGCGAGGAGCCTGAGTCCATGGCGGGCGGCCAGCGCGAGGGCCGTGGTCGTCTTGCCCGCACCCTTGCGCCCGAACATGAGGAAGGCCCGGCCGCGCTGGTCCACGACAGCAGACGCGTGGAGCACCGCCCAGCCGTCCCTGAGCAGGATCCCGCGCAGGACTTCACGGGCCAGGCGTGCAGCCGCAGTGGCGACCGCCTCGCTGCCGCAGCCGACGATGTGCAGCCGTCCCCGGCCGGGCTCCGACCGGTAGGCAAGCCGCTGCCTCGGGCACACGGCACGGATCACCCCGGTGGAGACGTCGCCGGTCAGCAGTAGCTCGGCCTTGGCGTACTCGACGCCTCGGTGCGGGGCCTGCGTCACGCTCAGCGCCGCGTCGTCGTACCGGTCACTGTCCACGGCGGCCGTGACGACAGAGCCCTTACCGGCCTCCTCCGCCGCCACGAGCGCGGCGTTCCACCACTGCCCGAAGTAGCGGGCCGTCCAGTCGGTGACGGCCTTCTCGGCGGACACGACGGTCGCGGTCGCCCCTGCGACGCCGAGGCGTACGGCGTGAGTGGTCACGGGTTTCTCCCGTTCGGCAGTGGTCGAGCAGGGATGCCGCGCACGGCCTGGTAGGCCTCGCGGAGCTTGCTGCGGGCTGCTTCCAGTTGACGAACCTCGGAATCGTCGAGCGGAGGCATGCAGGGACGGGGCCGGCCTTGGACGAACCGCAACGGGACCCCGAGGAAGCAGTCGGCGTAAGGCGCGGACAGCTCGGTGCACCCGTCCTCAGCGCCGAGGGCCAGGCGAAGAGCGGACATCACGGCACCGGTCGGCCCATGTCTGGTGCGACCGATGCCGCTCACCGAAATGTTGATGTGGCCGCTGAACGGGGTGCCCCCTGGCTCCGTTCGTGCCCTACCGCCCCCGCCTCGTCCGCGCCGTGGCCCGGCACCGGTCGGCCCGGAGCTGACCAGCGGCGAACGTTGCCAGTTCTTCGAGCAGATGCGGCGCGCTGCTGAGCAGGCCCGTGGCCCGGACAGGTTTCTGCTGCGACGCCAAGCCCTGTACCTGTCGGGTTACGACCGGGCGGCGGACACGCGTCACTGGCTCGCCCATCAGCAGCGCGCCGAGCGGCCCGGTGACTGGCTCACCGCCTGGCTGAATCACCGCAGCGTCGCCGCCGTGGCTGCCCGGCAGGGTGACCGCGACCGCATGTCCTGGTTCATTGACACGGTCCTGCAGAACGATGAGGCGGGCGAGGCTGCGAACCTCGCCTACTGGGCGTACTGGGTGGGTGAGACCACTGTGCCGCAGCAGTCGGACGCTTTCATCGCGGACGGATCCCTGAGTTCCTGGCACGGCGGCAAGCTTCTCGCCCACCTGGTCGCCGGGTTTGTCCCGCACGACGGCTACGTGGAGCTCAACATCCACTCCGTGTGGTCCCTGGTCCAGGTGCGGCCCCACCTCCTCCGCTCCAGGGCGGCAGTCCGGGGCCTGCGCGAACGGCTTCCGATCATGTTGGATAGCGGGGAGCTCTCGCAGCGCGCCCGTCGGCAGCTGGAGAGCGTTCGGTATGCGATCCGCCTCGCCGAGGCGTGAGAGAAGCCCGACGGTGTCCGAAGACCTGACCGCGGTGGCCCGCTTCCTGTACGAGGCGGGGACGCTCAAGTCGACCAAGCGCACGGGCTGGTGGATGGCCGGTGTCAAGGACCCGGAGTCTGTCGCCGAGCACTCGTGGCGCACCGCGCTCATCGCGACGATCATTGCCGGCCTGGAGGGCGCCGACCCCGCCCGCGCAGCCTTTCTCGCGATCTGGCACGACAGTCAGGAGACCCGTACCGGCGACGTCAATCACCTGGGGAAGAAGTACGGTGCCGGGGAAGCGGACCCCGAGGTGATTACAGCCGACCAGGTTGCCGGTATGCCGGCCGTCCTCGCCGACACCTTCAGGAAGCTGGTGGCGGAGTACGAGGCAAAGGAGACCCTGGAGGCCCGGTGTGCCCGCGACGCCGACAAGCTGGAGTGCATGATCCAGGGCATCGAGTACCGGGACCAGGGATACGCCCATGCGCAGCGGTGGATCGACAACAGCCGAAACCGGATCACCACCAAGAGCGGCCAGGCTCTCGCCGACGCGGTACTGGAGACGGGCTCCCTGGACTGGCTGCGCGCCGCCCTCGGCGAGGTCACGGACTGACGGCAGGCGGTTTGCCGGCGGGGTCCTTGGCGCGTGTGGTGAAACGGCGGTGGGCACTCCTTCACTGTCGTGGAGGACGTCGGTGGAGTGCCGGGTGGCTGCGAAGTGCCCGGAGCCGGACTTGAACCGGCACGCCCGCGTAGGGGCAGCGAGGTTTAAGCTCGCCGTGTCTGCATTCCACCATCCGGGCAGGCCATGGGCTCCGCGTCAGTGCTCCGAGCCTAGCGTCACGGCCCCTCCGCTTCGGGAGCGGGCAACCCCATGTTGTCTTATTTTATTGGCACCTGATGGAGCATCAGCTTCTGGGCAGGCCATCAGCACTTGCCGGCAAGCCTTGCGCGCCATCGCCGGGTGCGCATGCGGAATGACGGAAATTCACCGTCTCGACGAGGGCGCCCGGCCGGTTCTTCGCGCCGGGGGAGGCGCCCCCCGGCGCACGGGCCGGACCCGACTCGGGTAGGGGGCGGCGTAAGACTCAGGTATGACACAGCGGCCCGCCGGTCAGTCCTCAGTCGCCCCCGGGAACCGGAGCAGCGGCTGACTCGCCGCGGACGATGGCACGGAACGATGGACGCATACCCAGCAACGTCGTACTCGTCGTCCCGACAGGAGCGTCCAACCCGTGACCACCGCACCCATCGCCGACCGGTCCACCGCCGTGGCCGCGCGCGCCACGGAGCTGTCGAAGATCTACGGACAGGGCGAGACCCAGGTGGTCGCCCTGGACCGGGTCACCGTCGACTTCCGGCAGGCCGAGTTCACCGCGATCATGGGCCCCTCCGGCTCCGGCAAGTCCACGCTGATGCACTGCGTGGCCGGCCTGGACACCTTCTCCTCCGGCTCGGTCCGCATCGGCGACGTCGAACTCGGCACGCTGAAGGACAAGCAGCTGACCAAGCTGCGCCGCGACAAGATCGGCTTCATCTTCCAGGCGTTCAACCTGCTGCCCACCCTCAACGCCCTGGAGAACATCACCCTCCCGATGGACATCGCGGGCCGCAAGCCCGACAAGGAGTGGCTGGACACGGTCATCGGTCTGATCGGCCTCTCCGGGCGGCTCGGCCACCGGCCCTCCCAGCTCTCCGGCGGCCAGCAGCAGCGTGTCGCCGTCGCCCGGGCGCTCGCCTCCAAGCCGGACATCGTCTTCGGCGACGAGCCCACCGGCAACCTCGACTCCCGCTCCGGCGCCGAGGTGCTCGGCTTCCTGCGCAACTCGGTGCGCGAGCTGGGCCAGACGGTGGTCATGGTGACCCACGACCCGGTGGCCGCCGCCTACGCGGACCGGGTGATCTTCCTGGCGGACGGCCGGATCGTCGACGAGATGTACGGGCCGACGGCCGACTCGGTGCTGGACCGCATGAAGCGGTTCGACGCCAAGGGCCGCACCAGCTGACATCCCCTCAGCCCTCACCCCCGCCCCCTCCTCGTACGTCTGGACTCGAGAAGACACCCATGTTCCGTACCGCCTTGCGCAATGTGCTCGCGCACAAGGCCCGGCTCCTGATGACCGTGCTCGCCGTGATGCTCGGCGTGGCCTTCGTGTCGGGGACCCTGGTCTTCACCAACACCATCTCCGGCGCTCTGCAGAAGAGCTCCGCCAAGGGCTTCGACCATGTCGACGTCGCCGTCACGCCCAAGTGGAAGGACGCCGAGGGCGACCGGGTCGGCAAGAGCCAGGAGCTGACGAAGGACACGGTCGACGCCAGTGCCCGGGTGCCGGGTGCCGAGCGGGCCATCGGCGTCGTCGGAGGGTTCGCCGCCCTCGCCGACAAGGACGGCAAGCTGGTCGGCGACGGCTTCCAGACGCAGGGCGGCAACTACTGGGGCGCCAAGGACCCCCGCTACCCGCTGGTCGAGGGCCGCGCCCCCAAGGGACCGGACGAGGTCCTCGTCGACTCCGAGACGGTGAAGCGGGCCGGCTACCGGGTCGGCGAGCCCGTGCGGATGTCGGTGAACGGCCCGCTCCTCGAGCCGGTCCTGGTCGGCGTCTTCACCACGGACGACGGCAATGTGGCGGCCGGCGGCAGCCTCGCGCTGTTCGACACGGCGACCGCGCAGAAGGTGTTCGGCAAGGAGGGCACCTTCGACGAGATCGACGTCAAGGCCGAGGCCGGCGTCTCCGAGGCCGCGCTCAAGGCGCAGCTGGACAAGGCGCTGCCACGGGACGTCGTGGAGACGGAGACCGGGGGCACGCTGGCCGAGGAGCAGGCCGAGGCCATCGCCTCCTCGATGAGCGGGCTGAAGCAGGGCCTGCTGGTGTTCGCCGGCATCGCGCTGTTCGTCGGCACGTTCATCATCGCCAACACCTTCACCATGCTGGTCGCCCAGCGCACCAAGGAACTGGCGCTGCTGCGCGCCGTCGGCGCCTCCCGGCGGCAGGTCACCCGGTCGGTGCTGATCGAGGCGTTCGTGGTCGGCACGGTCGCCGCCGTGGCCGGACTGCTCGGCGGCATCGGCATCGGCGTGGGGCTGCGCTCCCTGATGGGCATGCTGGAGGCCACCGTGCCCGACGGGCCGCTGGTGATCACCCCCGGCACGGTCGGCACCGCCTTCGCCGTCGGCATCCTCGTCACCATGCTCGCCGCATGGCTGCCCGGCCGCCGGGCGGCGAAGATCCCGCCGGTGGCGGCGATGAGCTCGGTGCACGCCAAGGCCACCACCAAGTCGCTGGTGCTGCGCAACACCCTCGGCGCGCTGTTCTCCGCCGCCGGCGTCGCGGTGGTCCTCTGGGCCACCTCGCTGGACGGCTCGGACGGCCAGGCCCCCATGGGCTTCGGCGCCGTGCTGCTGATCACCGGCGTGTTCATCCTGACCCCGCTGCTGTCCCGCCCGCTGATCGCGGCCGCGGCCCCCGTGATGCGCCTCTTCGGGGTCTCCGGCAAGCTCGCCCGGCAGAACTCGGTGCCCAACCCGCGCCGCACCGCCGCGACCGCGTCCGCGCTGATGATCGGGCTCACCCTGATCACCGGCATGACGGTGATGGCGGGCAGCCTGCAGAAGTCCATCGACAAGATGGCCTCCGAGGCCATCGAGGCGGACTACGTGGTCTCCATGGCGACCGGCAACGCCCTCTCCCCGGACGTCGAGCAGAAGCTGAAGAAGCTCGACGACGTCACCGCCACCAGCGCCATGCGCAACTCGCCGTCCCGGATCGACGGCCGCACCGAGTTCCTGACCGGCGTCGACGGCACCGCCTTCGGGAAGCTGACCGACTTCGAGGTGCGGGACGGTGCGTTCGCGATCGACGGCACGCGGGTCGTGGTGGACGACGGGACCGCCAAGTCGCACGACTGGAAGGCCGGCAGCACCTTCGACGTGGCCTACGAGGACGGCAAGAAGGAGCGGCTGACGGTCGCCGGGGTCTACCGGGGCAACGACATGTTCACCGGCATCATGATCGACAACCGGACCCTCGCCCCGCACCAGACCGACCCGACCGACATGCTGGTCATGGTGAAGACCGCGGACGGCGTGTCCGACGCGGCCAAGGACCGGCTGGAGAAGGCGCTCGGCTCCAACCCGGCGATCGCGGTCCAGGACAAGAAGGACATCTCCAACGAGATCGCCAGGATGTTCACCCTGGTGCTGAACATGGTCTACGGGCTGCTGGCGATGGCGGTGATCGTCGCGGTCATCGGCGTCATCAACACCCTGGCCATGTCGGTGTTCGAACGCTCGCAGGAGATCGGCATGCTCCGCGCGGTCGGCCTGGACCGCAGGGGCATCAAGCGGATGGTCCGGCTGGAGTCCCTGGTGATCTCCCTGTTCGGCGGGGTGCTCGGCATCGGCCTGGGCGTGTTCTTCGGCTGGGCGGCCGGTGAGCTCCTCGGCACCCGGATGGCGACCTACGAGCTGGTCCTGCCCTGGGACCGCCTGGCGGTCTTCCTGCTGCTGGCCGCGACGGTGGGGGTGCTCGCCGCGCTCTGGCCGGCCCGGCGGGCGGCCCGGCTGAACATGCTCCAGGCGATCAAGGCGGAGTAGTTCCTCACCGCGAGCGGAATCGAGCGGAATCAAGTGGAATCGAGTGGAATCGAGTGGAATGAAGGGCCCCGTCCCGGAGCCGGACGCCGTTGGACCAACAGCGTCCAGAGCCGGGACGGGGCCCTTCGCCGTCCGTGCGGGCGGCCGGGGCTCTTGCGGACGACAGACCCCGGCGGCCGCCGGTCAGTGCCAGGTGCGCGTGCGCAGCGGCAGCCCCGAGTCGCCGGAGTCGGGGGTCTTCACCGCGAGGATCTGGTTGACGCCGATGCGGTTGTGCTCGAAGGCCAGCGCGGAGGCCGCCATGTACAGTCGCCAGACCCGGGCCCTGCCGTAGCTGCTGAGGACGACCGCCCGGTCCCAGTCGGCCTCCAGGCGTGCCACCCACGCGCGCAGGGTGAGCGCGTAGTGCTCCCGGAGGGACTCCAGGTCGCGCACCTCGAATCCGGCCCGCTCCAGAGCGGTCACGGTGGTGCCGACGGGGGAGAGCTCGCCGTCGGGGAAGACATAGGCGTCGATGAACGCGTCCACCTGGTACGCGGCCTCGTCGCGCTGCGGACGGCGGGCGATCTGGTGGTTCAGCAGCCTTCCGCCCGGCACCAGCAGCCGGTACAGCACGCTCGCGTACTGCAGATAGCGCTCGGAGCCGACGTGCTCGGCCATGCCGATGGACGAGATGGCGTCGTAGGGGCCGTCGCGGACGTCCCGGTAGTCCTGGACGCGGATCTCCACCCTGTCGGTGAGGCCCTCGTCGGCGACCCGCTTGCGGGCGTAGGCGGCCTGCTCCTGGGAGAGGGTGATGCCGACGACGTTCACTCCGTACTCGCGGGCGGCGTGGACCGCCATCGAGCCCCAGCCGCAGCCGACGTCCAGCAGCCGCCGGCCCGGCCTCAGCGCCAGCTTGCGGCAGACCAGGTCGAGCTTGTCCCGCTGGGCCTCCTCGAGGGTGCCCTCCGGGGGCGGGGCCTGCCAGTAGGCGCAGGAGTACACCATGGACGGGCCGAGGACCAGCTCGTAGAAGTCGTTTCCCACGTCGTAGTGGTGGCTGATGGCCCGCCGGTCGCTGCGCCGGGTGTGCAGGCCGCGGCGCGGGCGGCGGGCCTCCTCCTCGGGGGCGGGCGGCGGCAGCGGGGGCCCGGCGAGGGCGAGCAGGCCGCGCACGGCGGAGCGGAACTGCGGGTCGCGCAGCGCCCGTCCGGGGGAGCGGGCGTCCTCCTCGCGCTCCCAGATCAGGCCGGACAGGCGGTCGAGGGCGGTGTAGAGGTCGCCGTCGATGTCCAGGTCGCCGGCCACCCAGGCGCGGGCGAGACCGAGCTCGCCCGGCTTGAACAGCAGACGGCGCAGGGCGCGGCGGTTGCGGACGACCAGGGCCGGTGCGTCCGGCGGGCCGGCCTGGGAGCCGTCCCAGGCGCGGATGCGGAGGGGGAACGGGGTGCCCAGCAACTGTTCGACGAGGCCCTTCAGCCGCGAGGCGGCGTCTGCCATGGTGTACACCTCCGTGACGGGGGATCCCGGAACGTCCTCCCCCACGTAAACACCGGCCGCGCGGCCTGACAGTCCCCGGCGCGCGTCATGGCTGGGCAAAACCACCGGCTCGGACCGGTCCGGGACCCCCGGCGGGGGGTCAGTGACACCCGGCCGGGCGGCCCTGCCGGTGAGGGGAATCGCCCGGACGCGTAGCGTGTTGCGCAGCACGACGAGGGAAAGATCCTCCCCAAGCATTAGGGTCAATCCTTTGCCTACCTATTACTCTTGAGCCAAGGCCACGCTGTGATGGCCATGGAGGAGTGAAATGAGGAGCAGAAACCCGGTCTTCTCGCGACGGGGGTTCAGCCGCGACAACGGCTACGCGGGCTTCAACACCGCGCCGCAGGCCGGGGGTCCCGCTGTCGCCACGCAGGGCAACCCGTACGCCCAGCCGACGGGCAACCCCTACGCGCAGAACCCGTACGCGCAGAACCCTTACGCCCAGCAGGGTCAGCAGTACGGCGCGCCGCCGCAGGCCCCGGCCACCACCGGCCGGATGACCATCGACGACGTCATCATGCGCACGGCGAGCACGCTGGGTGTGCTCGTTCTCGCCGCCGCGCTCTCCTGGGCGCTGCTGCCCGTGGACGACGCCAGCATCGGCCGGTCCTACGGCATCGGCATCGGTGCCGCCCTGATCGGCATGGTCCTGGCGTTCGTGCAGTCCTTCAAGCGCAAGGCCTCGCCCGCGCTGATCCTGACCTACGCCGCGTTCGAGGGCGTGTTCCTCGGCGTCGTCTCCAACATCGTCGACCACCGCATCGCCGACGGTGCGGCCATGCAGGCGGTGCTCGGCACCATGGCGGTCTTCGCCGGTGTGCTGGTGGCCTACAAGGCGGGCTGGATCCGCGTCAACCGCCGCTTCTACGGCTTCGTGATGGCGGCCGCGCTCGGCTTCATCCTGCTGATGGCGGTGAACCTGCTGTTCGCGGTGTTCGGCGGCGGTGACGGCCTCGGCTTCCGCAGCGGTGCTCTCGGCGTCGTCTTCGGCATCATCGGCATCATCCTCGGTGCCTGCTTCCTCGCCCTGGACTTCAAGCAGGTCGAGGACGGCATCGCCTACGGTGCCCCGCGCGAGGAGGCCTGGTTCGCCGCGTTCGGTCTGACCCTGACGCTGGTGTGGATCTACCTCGAGTTCCTCAGGCTGATCTCGATCCTGAACAGCAACGACTGATCACCTACGAGAGGATCACGTCGCGCTCGCAGCGAAGGGCCCCGGGTTCACCCGGGGCCCTTCGTCGTCGCCGGACACTGCCGGCACTGCGGACTGCATCTGCGGACGAAAGCGGACGGCGTTGCGCCCGGACGCCTAGAGCAGCTTGCGCGCGGCCCTCCTCAGGTCGTACTCGTGGATGATCGCCTTGGCGTGGCCGTACGCGAGGTTGTGCTCGTGACGGAGCCAGCTGACCTTTTCCTCGAAGCGCAGAAGAGCCGGGCCTTCTTCGACGGTGCGCAGCCAGTCGGAGATCTCACGACCGGTGCAATGGGGGATGCGGGCGAGCAGATTGCGATGGGTCTCCTCGGAGAAGACTTGGGACATCGGCGCCTCCGGACGCATGGGATGTAAGCCGGTCCTTCAGGTCACCGTGCCTGAGCGTTCGCCCGTTGGCAACAGTGCTGCCGCGCCGCGTACGCTCGCGGCGTGGTTGATACGACGCCCCTCATCCGTGCCGTGGATCATTTCGCCGACCGGCTGCGGGCCGCGCCGCAGAGCCGGCTGCAGCGGGGCGCTGCCGCCGAGGCCCTCGCCCTGGCCAGGGAGTTGGCGCGGCGGGCCCAGCTCGCCGAGGAGCCCGGCACCGAGCCGCGCGAGATGCCGGACGCCGGGATGTTCGCCGCCGCCGATCAGATCACCGTGGCCGGACATGACCTGGCCCTCGTACTCAAGAGCGAGGACGAGGTCGCAGAGACGGTACGGCTGGTGGAGGAGGCGCAGCATCGCGCCGGGGTCTGAGAGGCCCTCAGACCGCTGCTACAGGGACGCGATGACGCGGTCGGCCAGGATGTAGACGTTCTCCTCGCCGCAGGCGAAGGTCAGCGTGTACGCGCCGGAGATCCCGGAGCCGCCGAGGAGGTACGGGCCGTCGCCGTCGCGCACCGCGGTGGCCAGGCGCTGCGCCGTCTCCCGGTGGCCCGGCGTCATGCACAGGGTCGTCCCGTTCGCAAAGACGTACACGTCCAGGGTGCCCAGCGGGCCGGGGCGCACATCGGTCAGCTCGACCTGTTCGGCGGCCAGCTCCTCCAGCATGGTCACCGTGCGCTCGTGGTCGCTCACCACCGGCGACGGGTTCGGCACGAAGTCGGGGTGGGAGGGGTGACGGCGGCGGGCCGCGGTCAACTCGGGGGAGTCGCCGGAGTGCTCCTCGGTCTCGGAGCCCGGCTCGGTCACCGGCTCCAGACCCGCGAAATCGGCCTGCCGGGGCAGGAACAGCTCGCTGTCGGCCAGGCCCAGCAGGGAGGGGGCGTCGGAGGCGTCACGGGCCTCCTGGGCGGCCCAGAACGCCCGCGCCTCGGCCAGCTCGCGCTCCCGCTCCTCGGCGAGCGCCTCGGCCACCGCGGCGCGTATCTGGTCGGCGTCGGCCGTGCGGGCGGACGGAAGGAGGGCGCGCGTGGTCGCGGCGCGGTTCTCGGCCAGCTCGGTGTGCAGGGCGGCGACCTGCCGGCGCAGCCTGACGATGCTGCACAGGACGGCGACGCCCACAGCGCCGGTGGCGGCCGTGGTGATCAGCAGGGCGATCGGCATGGCGCTCACTGACGTACTCCCGGTTCAAAGTCGACCCCCGACTTCCTACATCAGCTTGAAGGGCGGACTAACCATCTGTCAGTGCGTAACGTCACGAAACGGACAGGGGTCTGGTTCCGGGGCCGATCGAGGGGTGGTGCTGACCTGCGTTGATCCCTATGAAAAGAGGGATAGGTCACATCCTGGGGGCAGTTGGATCACAGATCGGCCCGGGATCCCCTCAACTGCGGAGTCCCGGGCCGGAATCTGACGGACTGTGCCTCGGCGATTACGCTGCGGTGCTGCTCAGCTCAGGCGCTCGATGACCATCGCCATGCCCTGGCCGCCGCCGACGCACATGGTCTCCAGACCGAACTGCTTGTCGTGGAACTGCAGCGAGTTGATCAGGGTGGTGGTGATGCGGGCGCCGGTCATGCCGAAGGGGTGGCCGACGGCGATGGCACCGCCGTTGACGTTCAGCTTCTCCAGCGGGATGTTCAGGTCCCGGTAGGACGGGATCACCTGGGCGGCGAACGCCTCGTTGATCTCGAAGAGGTCGATGTCGTCGATGGTGAGACCGGCCAGCTTCAGGGCGCGCCGGGTGGCCTCGACCGGGCCGAGGCCCATGATCTCCGGGGACAGGCCGGAGACGCCGGTGGAGACGATGCGGGCGAGCGGGGTGAGGCCCAGCTCGCGGGCCTTGGTGTCGCTCATGATGATCAGCGCGGCGGCGCCGTCGTTGAGCGGGCAGCAGTTGCCGGCGGTGACCAGGCCGTCGGGGCGGAAGACCGGCTTGAGCTGGGAGACCGCCTCCAGGGTGGTGCCGGGGCGAGGGCCGTCGTCCTTGGAGACCACGGTGCCGTCGGGCAGCGTGACCGGGGTGATCTCGCGCTCCCAGAAGCCGTTCTTGAGGGCCTCCTCCGCGAGGTTCTGCGAACGGACGCCGAACTCGTCCATCTCCTGGCGGGTGACGCCCTTCCAGCGGGCGAGGTTCTCTGCGGTCTGGCCCATCGCGATGTACGGGTCGGGCAGCAGGCCGTCCTCGCGCGGGTCGTGCCAGGTGGTGCCCTCCTGCTCGGCACGGGCGGCGGTGCGGGCCTCGGCCTCGGCGAACAGCGGGTTGTGGGTGTCCGGGAGGCTGTCGGAGTTGCCCTTGGTGTAGCGGGAGACCGTCTCGACACCGGCCGAGATGAACACGTCGCCCTCGCCGGCCTTGATGGCGTGCAGCGCCATGCGGGAGGTCTGCAGCGAGGAGGAGCAGTAGCGGGTGATGGTGCAGCCGGGGAGGTGGTCCATCCCCATCTGCACGGCGACGATCCGGCCGAGGTTGTTGCCCTGCTCACCGCCGGGAAGGCCGCAGCCGAGCATCAGGTCGTCGATGTCCTTCGGGTCCAGCTCGGGCACCTTGGCGAGGGCGGCCTGGATGATCGTGGCGGTCAGGTCGTCCGGACGCATGTCCTTGAGCGACCCCTTGAAGGCACGGCCGATGGGCGAACGAGCGGCAGAGACGATCACAGCTTCGGGCATCACGGCTCCAGGGCATACCGGTGGGTTGGTGCAGGGCTGCTTCGGAAATTACCGGCCCGTAGGACCCAGGTCACGGCCATCGGCATGTGACATGGACCGCAGATGTCTAAGCGCTTGCTTTTCCCTGCGGGGCTTGGAGCGGGATCGGGCGCACCTTTGTTGAGGGACGCAGCCGGCGCCACCGCTGCAGGGACCGGCGACGGCCGCACTTCGCTCCCGCGGCCGCCGGGGTGTGACAGGACGCCGCTCATGGCGGCCGCTGGGCCGAGGGACGCCTAGGCGTCTGCCGGTTTGCCCCCGTCGGAGGCGGATGGCGCCTGCCGGTTGTGGGGTGGCGTCTGCCGTATGCGGGGCGGTGCCCGGCTGCCCGACGTGCCCTGCCAGCCGGGCGCGGGGTGGCGGGGCGCGGGACGCTGCCCCCCGGGGGCATGTTGGTGCTCGCCGGTTGCGGGGCGGTGCCCGGCCGCCCGACGGGCCCTGCCCGCCGGGCGCGGGGGCGGTGACTGTCGGGCTCGCTGGCCCCGGATGCGGATAGGCCCGGCGGATGCGGGGCGGTGTCCGCCGGGCGCGGGATGGTGCCCGTAGGACGGTATGGCGCCCCCGGGCGTCACCCTGCGCGTTACTCGGCGACCGGTGTGCGTTCCGGCTCTGGCATGTGGCGGCGTCGGCGGCGTTTGAGGAGGGCCCAGGGGCCGCGGGGGCCGGTGGGGGAGGCGGCGGTGACTTCTGTGCCGGCCTCGGAGGCGGCCTCGGCGGCTGCGCGGGCCACGGGGAGGAAGCCCTCGCGGCGGGAGGCGTCGGGGCGTTCCTCCTCGGCGGGCCAGAGGCCGAGGGCGGCGCACGCGGTCGGCAGTACGGCCATCGCGGCTGTGGCGTAGCCCTCCGCCGAGGGGTGGTAGTTGTCGGGGCCGAACAGCTCGCGCGGGTTCGCCTCGAACTCGGGGCCCAGCAGGTCGCCCAGGGACACCGTGCGCGCGCCCTGCTCGACCGCCCCGATGGTCTGGGCCGCCGCCAGCTGCCGGGAGGCCCGCCGGGCCAGCCACCGCAGTGGCTGCCAGACCGGCTCGATGGTGCCGAGGTCGGGGCACGTCCCCACGACCACCTCGGCGCCGGCCGTCCGCAGCCGCCGCACCGCCGAGGACAGGCACCGCACCGAACGCGTCGCCGGGATCCGGTGGGTCACGTCGTTCGCGCCGATCATGATCACGCACACGTCCGGCACCCGCGCCGGATCGGCCAGCGCCCGCGTCACCTGCCGGTCCAGGTCGTCGGAGCGCGCCCCCGGCACCGCGACCGTGCTCAGCCCGACCGGCCGCTCGGCGATCGCCGCGATCCCCGACGCCAGCAGCGCCCCCGGCGTCTGCCCGGCCCGTCGCACGCCCTGCCCCGCCGCCGTGGAGTCCCCCAGCATGGTCAGCCGCAGCGCGGGTACCCCCGGCACCGTGTAGGCGGCGCCGTACAGCCCGTCCGCGTTCGGCACGAAGGGAGTCGCGCCGTTGCCCACCCGGCGCCGCGCCAGCTGCGCCTCGGCGACCAGCAGGCCGACCGCGGCCGCACCGGCCAGACCGACGCCGCCCCCGCCGTACGCCGCGCCGGCCGCGATCCGCCGGGCCACCCTCGCCCTCGACATCCCCGTCATGCCTCCCCGCCACCTCCTCGAACCCTTACACCCAGTGCTTGCCCCGTACGGACCGTCGCCCAATCGCGACAGCGGGTGAACGACCCGGCCGGGTACTGCCGCCGGGAGGGCCTAGGCTGGCTGAACCACTACGACCACACCTTTTGCAGCATCCGGAGACAACGGTGCAATTCCACGACTCGATGATCAGCCTCGTCGGCAACACCCCGCTGGTGCGGCTCAACAGCGTGACCAAGGGCATCAGGGCGACCGTCCTGGCCAAGGTGGAGTACTTCAACCCCGGCGGTTCCGTGAAGGACCGCATCGCCCTGCGGATGATCGAGGCCGCCGAGCGCAGCGGGGAACTGAAGCCGGGCGGCACCATCGTCGAGCCGACCAGCGGCAACACCGGCGTGGGGCTCGCCATCGTGGCCCAGCAGAAGGGCTACAAGTGCATCTTCGTCTGCCCGGACAAGGTCTCCACGGACAAGATCAACGTGCTGCGCGCCTACGGCGCCGAGGTCGTGGTCTGCCCGACCGCCGTGGCCCCCGAGCACCCCGACTCGTACTACAACGTCTCCGACCGCCTGGTCCGCGAGACGCCGGGCGCCTGGAAGCCGGACCAGTACTCCAACCCCAACAACCCGCTGTCGCACTACCACTCCACCGGCCCGGAGCTGTGGGAGCAGACCGAGGGGAAGATCACGCACTTCGTGGCCGGCGTCGGCACCGGCGGCACCATCTCCGGCACCGGCCGCTACCTCAAGGAGGTCAGCGACGGCCGCGTCAAGGTGATCGGCGCCGACCCCGAGGGCTCGGTGTACTCCGGCGGTTCCGGGCGCCCGTACCTGGTCGAGGGCGTCGGTGAGGACTTCTGGCCCTCCGCCTACGACCGGAACGTCGCCGACGAGATCGTCGCCGTCTCCGACAAGGACTCCTTCCAGATGACCCGCCGCCTGGCCAAGGAGGAGGGCCTGCTGGTCGGCGGCTCCTGCGGCATGGCGGTGGTGGCCGCGCTGAAGGTGGCCTCCCGGCTGGACGAGGACGACGTCGTGGTGGTGCTGCTGCCGGACAGCGGACGCGGCTACCTCAGCAAGATCTTCAACGACGAGTGGATGGCCGACTACGGCTTCCTGGAGGACAGCGGCCCGAGCGCCCGCGTCGCCGACGTGCTGGAGGACAAGGAGGGCTCCATGCCGTCCCTGGTCCACATGCACCCCGACGAGACGGTCGGCCAGGCCATCGAGGTGCTGCGCGAGTACGGCGTCTCGCAGATGCCCGTCGTCAAGCCGGGCGCCGGCCACCCGGACGTGATGGCCGCGGAGGTGGTCGGCTCGGTGGTGGAACGGGAGCTGCTGGACGCGCTGTTCAGCAAGAGCGCCTCGCTCGACGACCCGCTGGAGAAGCACATGTCGGCCCCGCTGCCGCAGGTCGGCTCGGGTGAGCCGGTCGCCGACCTGATGGCGGTGCTGGGCAAGGCGGACGCGGCGATCGTCCTGGTCGAGGGCAAGCCGACCGGCGTGGTCAGCCGCCAGGACCTGCTGGCGTTCCTCGCCAAGACCGGCAAGTGACGGCGGAGGAATGGGCGGGGTGACGGCGGCCGCGCGAACACCGCACAGGTGAACGACCCCCGCGCGCATGGCCGTTGAGCCGCACGGGGTCCGCGTGGACTTCGCGCAAGTGGTACGAGGGCGTCACGTTCACGCAGCACTCGGTTAACACGCATACGGCAGATTGAGGGATGTCGGCGGAGCGGTGGGGGTACCTCCCAGGTCCTTCAGGCACTGGGGGAGGCTCCCTGTTCCGGCCGGCGGTGAGAAACGGCGTCAAGGACCTCCGGAGCGGCTCCCGGACCTCCACCGACGCCATGGACGCGCCACCGGCTCAGTCCCGGTCCCGCGTCCCTCGCGGGGACCGCCGTCGTCCCGCCCCCCGGGTCCACCGGGGGTGCGGCGGTCCCCGCGCACAACTCTCCCGGCGCGTACGGCGTTCCCGGTAGTCCCGGTGCTCCCGGCGCGTACGGCGTTCCCCGTAGTCCCGGTGCTCCCGGTCCTCGCGGCACGGGAACCGGCGGGGTCACTCCTCGCAGCCGCCGTCCCGGTCCTTGCGGCCGCGCCCGCAGCCGCTGAACAGCCCCGGGTTGGTGCGGGCGATCTGGGCGACGTTCACGTGCCATGGGCGGCGCCCGCGGCAGCGCCACCCTCACCGACATGACCATCACCGGCTGCGCCGAGGGGAAGGTGATCGTCGAACCCGGCTCGCAGTTCGTCATCGACCGCGACCGAGGCCCGGGAGGACCGCGACCCAGACGCTCAGAACAGCGGCGCCCGCCGAACGAGGTCGTGCGGCGGGCGCCGCGGCTGTATAACGGCATGCAAGAGTTGCGGAGAGTGAATAGTTCCGAGGGGGAGCACGTCATGAGCGCCGCCGACAGCCCTGCCGCGCGCCTTCAGGCGCTGTTCGAGGGGCACCGGCTGACGCCGACCCAGCGGCGGATCGCCCACTGCATGGTGCGCCGCGCCGCCGACGTGCCGTTCCTGTCCAGCGTCGAGCTGGCCGAACTGGCGGGCGTCAGCCAGCCCTCGGTGACCCGTTTCGCCGTCGCCCTCGGCTTCGACGGCTACCCGGCGCTGCGCCGCCACCTGCGGGAGGTCGCCCCGGCCGAGCCCGTGCCCGACAACGGCACCGTCAACGAGTACCAGCAGGCCGTCGAGGCGGAGATCCAGAATCTGCGGCACCTCGCGGAGGCGCTGGCCGACCCCGTGCCCGTGCAGCGGGCGGGCCGCCTGCTGGCCGGCAGCCGGCCGCTGCCCGTGCTCGGGCTGCGCGCGGCCGCCGCCCAGGCGCACGGCTTCGCCTACTTCGCCGCCAAGGTCCACCCGGACGTACGGCTGCTCAACGAGGGCGGCTCCATGCTGCACGACCGCATCGACGCCGCCGTCCACGCCGGTGCCGGCGCCCTGCTCTGCTTCGCGCTGCCCCGGCACCCCCGGGAGGTCGTGGACGCCCTCGCGCACGCCAAGGAGTCCGGCCTGACCGTGGTCACCGTCGCCGACTCCGCCTTCGCGCCGGTCGCCAAGGTGTCCGATCTGCTGCTGCCCGCCCCCGTCGGCACCGGGCTCGTCTTCGACACCGCGTGCGCGCCGATGCTGCTGGGCCGGGTGCTGCTGGAGGCCATGTGCGACGAGCTGCCGGAGGCCCAGGCGCGGCTGGAGGAGTTCGACGCCAAGGCGGCGGCCCGGGGCCTGTTCGTGGAGTGAGGCCCGCCGTGGCGCCCGGCGGGCATTCTCAGACTCGTCTCAGCTTCTGTCGCTAGCGTGCCGTAGTTGGTACTTCTTCTGGTACCGCTTCTTCAAGGTTCTTCAGGGTTCTTCAGGGTTCTTCAGGAACCGCTGTCGGACCGTGCATCGGATGTGCATCGGATGTGAGACGGGAGGCTGGAACGTGTCGCGCGGAGGTCAGGGGCTGGCTCGGGTGGCCGTCGTGGTACGGGCCGGGGCCGCGCCGCTGTGGTGGCTGGGAGTCTTCGCCGCGGGCATCGGGCTGTCGGTGCCGGGACTGACCGGGCGCCGGATCGGCGTGCTGGCGGGTGCCGCCCTGTTCATCGTGGCGGCCGCCGTGGTCGCCCTCCTGCGGCGCGGACGCTACCGGGACCTGGCCCGTGGGGCGGCCCGGGCGGGCAAGCACGACGTGCTCCAGGACCGCGCGGTGACCGCCCGCAACTGGCGGCGCGGGCACCGCTGGTGGCTGCTGCTCGCCTTCCTCGCGGCGCTGGGCAGCGCCCTCGCGGTCCCGGCCGCCGGCGGTCTGCTGCTCGCCGGGTGCGGTGCGGGCCTGTGGCTGAAGGCCTCCTGGATCGGCCGCCTGGAGAAGGCCGGCGACCAGCTGCTGTGGGTGCGGGTCGACTGGCTCGGCCGCAACGCCGGCAACCCGGCCGGCAAGGCGGTGAAGGCCTACCGCACCACGGGCATCGCGGCCGGCGACGCCAAGCCGGGCGGCTCCCGCCGCAAGACCCCGGCCCTGGTCTGACCGGGCGGCACGGAATACCGGGTCAGGGCCCGCCGGGTGCGGCGGGCCCTCGCCGCGTTCAGGACCCCGGGCCCAGGCCCTCCACCAGCGCGTCGGCGTGGTCGCCGCCCGACTCCCGCACGATCTCCTCCGTCGTCTGGGCGGGGCGGACCAGGGCGAAGCCGACGTCACCCGGCTGATCCGCGACGAAGCCGTGGACGGCCGGGCGGGGGAGTGAGTTGTAGGCGTAGTGGTGGGCGAAGTAGTACGCGCCGGTGTCCAGGGCCGCCGCGTAGTCGCCCTGCTCCAGCAGTGGCAGCGGATACTCCCGGGCCAGCAGGTCGCCCGCGAAGCAGGCCGGGCCGGCGATGTCCTGCACCACCGCGGGCCCTTCCTTCGGCAGTCCCTTGGCGTCGTAGGCGGCGATCCTGAGCGGCCACTCCTGCGGTGCGTACACCGTGCGCGTGGCCACCTGCACGCCCGCGTGGGTCACCGCCACCGGCCGCCCGCCCGCCTGCTTGGCGTACTCCACCCGGGCGAGGAGCGTGCCGTGCTTGGCCAGCAGTGACCGGCCGAACTCGGTGACGATCCCGTACCGCCCGTCGAACAGCCCCGGCACCGTGTCCCGCAGCACCCTCGCATACGCGCCGTACGTCGGGGTGATCGCCTCCGAGGCGAAGTTCACCGGCAGCCCGCCGCCGATGTCGACGGTGTCCACCTGCCGCCGGCCCGCCCGCCGGTTGATCTCCTCCGCCAGCTCGTAGGTCTCGGCCACCCCGCGCGCCATCAGCTCCAGCGCCACGCCCTGCGAGCCGGTGTGCGCGTGCAGCCGGGTCAGCCAGGGCCGCTCCAGATATGAGCGCACCACCCACTCCCGCGCCCCCTCGTCGCGCAGCGCCACCCCGAACTTGCTGGTCGCGGTGGCGGTCGACAGCGCCTCGATGGCACCGGACCCGACCTGCGGATTCACCCGCAGCCCGAGCGGTGAGCGGGGCGTGTCCGAGCCCACCAGGGCGTCGATGCGGGCCAGCTCCTGCGGATTGTCCGCGTTGACGGCGATGCCCAGCGCCAGCGCCTCGCGCAGCTCCGCCGGGGTCTTCGCGGGCGAGTCGAGCACCGTCCGCTCCGGTTCGATCCCCGCCGCCCGCGCCAGCGCCAGCTCGCCCGGGCTCGCCACCTCGGCGCCGATGCCCTCGGCCCGCAGCAGCCGCAGCACCGGCACCAGCGGCGTCGCCTTCACCGCGAACGCGTGCAGGATCCGGGTGCCGGGTGCCGCGACGGCCTCGAACGCGGCGCGCAGCCCGGCCGCCGACTGCCGGATACCGGTGACGTCGAGCAGCGCCACGATGGGCTGACCGGGTCCGAGCAGCCCCTGCTCCACCGCCTGCCGCACGGCCCGGTCCCGTCGCGCCGACCGGCTCTCGTCATGGCTCACCGCTGGCCCCTCCCGTCGCTGCTGTTCGTCTCCTGGCTCTCATGGCCGATGCATCCAGCCAAACACCCGACACGCCCGCACGGCGGCACCCGCACGTATTGACTAGCTCTATTCAGGCGCTGAGTATGTGAATATCTGCAGTAATACGCGATGAGGAGGCAGACATGTCAGGACCCCGCACCGTCCGGGCACCGCGCGGCACGCAGCCGAGCGCCCTGGGCTGGCAGCAGGAGGCCGCCCTGCGGATGCTGCAGAACAACCTCGACCCGGAGGTCGCCGAGCACCCCGACAAGCTCGTCGTCTACGGCGGCACCGGCAAGGCCGCCCGGGACTGGCGCTCCTTCGACGCCATGGTCCGCACGCTGCAGACCCTCAAGCAGGACGAGACGATGCTCGTCCAGTCCGGCCGCCCGGTCGGCGTCCTGCAGACCCACGAGTGGGCACCGCGCGTCCTCATCGCCAACTCCAACCTCGTCGGCGACTGGGCCACCTGGGAGGAGTTCCGCCGCCTGGAGGCCCTCGGCCTGACCATGTACGGGCAGATGACGGCCGGCTCCTGGATCTACATCGGCACCCAGGGCATCCTCCAGGGCACCTACGAGACCTTCGCCGCCGTCGCCGCCAAGCGGTTCGGCGGCAGCCTCGCCGGGACCATCACCCTCACCGCCGGCCTCGGCGGCATGGGCGGCGCCCAGCCGCTCGCCGTGACCATGAACGACGGCGTCGCCCTCTGCATCGACTGCGACCCTCGGGCCATCGACCGCCGGATCGAGCACCGCTACCTCGATGTGAAGGCCGGCAGCCTGGACCACGCGCTGCAGCTCGCCGTCGAGGCCCGCGACGCCCGCCGCCCGCTGTCCATCGGCGTCCTCGGCAACGCCGCCGAACTGGTGCCGCAGCTGCTGTCGATGGGCGCCCCCATCGACGTCGTGACCGACCAGACCTCCGCCCACGACCCGCTGTCCTACCTGCCGCTCGGCATCGCCTTCGAGGACATGGCGGAGGAGGCCAGGAAGGACCCGGCCGGATTCACCACCCGCGCCCGCGAGTCCATGGCGAAGCATGTCGAGGCCATGGTCGGCTTCCAGGACGCCGGCGCCGAGGTCTTCGACTACGGCAACTCCATCCGCGGCGAGGCGAAACTCGCCGGATACGAGCGGGCGTTCGCCTTCCCCGGCTTCGTCCCCGCCTACATCCGGCCGCTGTTCTGCGAGGGCAAGGGCCCCTTCCGCTGGGCCGCGCTCTCCGGCGACCCCGCCGACATCGCCAGGACCGACCGGGCGATCCTCGACCTCTTCCCG
This sequence comes from Streptomyces thermospinosisporus, assembly GCF_039526425.1. Taxonomy (NCBI): domain Bacteria; kingdom Bacillati; phylum Actinomycetota; class Actinomycetes; order Kitasatosporales; family Streptomycetaceae; genus Streptomyces; species Streptomyces thermospinosisporus. Next base: position 24,950 of record NZ_BAAAIZ010000049.1, on the reverse strand, counting down.
GAGAACGAGTCCCTCGCCCGCTGGATCCGCATGGCGGGGGAGCGGGTGCACTTCCAGGGGCTGCCGGCCCGCATCTGCTGGCTCGGCTACGGCGAGCGGGACAAGGCCGGCGAGCGCTTCAACGACATGGTCGCCAGCGGCGAGCTGGCGGCGCCCGTCGTCATCGGCCGCGACCACCTGGACTGCGGGTCCGTCGCCTCCCCCTACCGGGAGACCGAGGCGATGCTGGACGGCTCCGACGCCATCGCCGACTGGCCGCTGCTGAACGCCATGGTCAACGTGGCCTCCGGCGCCTCCTGGGTGTCCATCCACCACGGCGGCGGCGTGGGCATGGGCCGCTCCCTGCACGCCGGGCAGGTGACGGTGGCCGACGGCACGGCGCTGGCGGGGGAGAAGATCCGCCGGGTGCTGACCAACGACCCCGGCATGGGCGTCATCCGGCATGTCGACGCCGGGTACGAGATCGCCGAGACCGTGGCCGAGCAGCGGGGCGTGCGGGTGCCGATGCGCGAGGGCGGCCCGGAGTGAGCGGGACCGGGACCGAGAACGAGACCCGGAGCGGTCACGGGGCCGGGCGTGAGGCGGCGAACGGGTCCGCCGGCTCGTTCCACGCCATGTGGCGCGAGCTGCTCCCCGTCGGCCTGCACCCCGGCACCGGCGGCTACCGGCGCTACGCCTGGACCCCCGCCGACGCCGAGTGCCGGGCCTGGTTCCGGGAGCAGGCCCGCGCCCGCGGCCTGGCCTACGAGGTGGACCGCAACGGCAACCAGTGGGCCTGGGCCGGTGATCCCGCCGCCGGGGACGCCGTGGTCACCGGGTCGCACCTGGACTCCGTGCCCGACGGCGGCGCCTTCGACGGCCCCCTCGGGGTGGTCTCCGCCTTCGCCGCCCTCGACGAACTGCGCGCGCGGAACGTGCAGTTGACCCGGCCGCTCGGCATCGTCAACTTCGGCGACGAGGAGGGCGCCCGCTTCGGGCTCGCCTGCGTCGGATCCCGGCTCACCGCAGGACGGCTCACCCGCGAGCAGGCGCACCGGCTCACCGACGACGACGGCATCACCCTGCCGAAGGCCATGGAGGCCGCCGGGTACGACCCCGACGCCATCGGGCCCGACCCGGAACGGCTGGCCCGGATCGGCGCGTTCGTCGAGCTCCATGTCGAGCAGGGGCGCGCCCTGGACCTGACCGGCGACCGGGTGGGCGTGGCCAGCGCCATCTGGCCGCACGGCCGCTGGCGGTTCGACTTCCGGGGCGAGGCCAACCACGCCGGCACCACCCGCCTCGACGACCGGCGCGACCCCATGCTGCCCTACGCCGAGACGGTCCTCGCCGCCCGCCGCGAGGCCCGGCTGGCCGGTGCCGTCGCCACCTTCGGCAAGACCGCGGTGGAGCCCAACGGCGTCAACGCCATCCCCGCCCTGGTGCGCGGCTGGCTCGACTCCCGCGCCCCCGAGCAGGGCACCCTGGACACGGTGATCGAGGGCATCGAGGCGGCGGCCCGCGAACACGCCGCCGCCCACGGCGTCGGCCTGGACATCACCCGTGAGTCCTTCACACCCGTCGTCGAGTTCGACCACGCCCTGCGCGACGAACTCGCCCGCATCCTCGGCAAGGACACGGACCTCAAGGTGCCCGTGCTCGGCACCGGTGCCGGACACGACGCCGGAATCCTCGCCGGCGCCGTCCCCACCGCCATGCTGTTCGTGCGCAACCCCACCGGCGTCTCGCACTCCCCGGCCGAACGGGCCGAGGAGGACGACTGCGTGGCCGGGGTGCTGGCGCTCGCCGACGTACTGGAAGGACTGGCCTGCCGGTGACCGCGACGACCTACTGGCTCGAGCACGCCTGGCTCGGCGACCGCATCGAGGCGGGCGTGAGACTCGACGTCCGCGACGGACGCATCCACACCCTCACCCCGGACAGCTCCGTGCCGCCGCCCGGGGCTGTGGTGCTGCGGGGCCTGACCCTGCCCGGACTGGCCAACGCCCACAGCCACGCCTTCCACCGGGCGCTGCGCGGCTTCGTCCAGGTCGGCTCCGGCACCTTCTGGACCTGGCGGGAGGTCATGTACGCGATGGCCCACCGCCTCACCCCGGAGAGCTACTACCGGCTCGCCCGCGCGGTGTACGCGGAGATGGCGCTCGCCGGCATCACCTGCGTCGGCGAGTTCCACTATGTGCACCACGCGCCCGGCGGCGCCCGTTACGACGACCCCAACGCGATGGGGGAGGCGCTGATCGAGGCCGCCGCCGACGCCGGGATCCGCATCACCCTCCTCGACACCGCCTATCTCTCCTCCGGCTTCGGCGAGCCGCCCACCACCCACCAGCTGCGCTTCTCCGACGGCACCGCCGACGCCTGGGCCGAACGCTGCTCCCTCCTCAAGGAGCGGGAGCACGCCCGGATCGGAGCGGCCGTCCACTCCGTGCGGGCCGTGCCCGCCGAGCAGCTGGCGACCGTGGCGGCCTGGGCCGAGGACCGGCGGGCCCCGCTGCATGTGCACCTGTCCGAGCAGACCGCGGAGAACGACGCCTGCCTCGAGGCCCACGGATGCACCCCCGCCCGGCTGCTCGCCGACCACGGAGTGCTCGGCCCGCGCACCACCGGCGTGCACAACACCCACCTCACCGGCGAGGACATCGCCCTGATCGGCGGCAGCGGCACCGGCACCTGCATGTGCCCCACCACCGAACGCGACCTCGCCGACGGCATCGGGCCCGCCGCCGCACTCCAGCGGCAGGGCTCCCCGCTCTCCCTCGGCTCCGACAGCCACGCCGTGATCGACATGTTCGAGGAGGCCCGGGCCATGGAGCTGAACGAGCGGCTGCGCACCCGCACCCGCGGCCACTGGACGGCGAACGCCCTGCTGCGCGCCGCCACCGCCGACGGCCACGCCGCCCTCGGCTGGGACCGGGCGGGCAGCATCGAACCCGGCGCCCTCGCCGACCTCACCACCATCACCCTGGACTCGGTCAGAACAGCGGGGCCGCTGCCCCGACTCGGCGCCGAGACGGCCGTATTCGCCGCGACCGCGGCCGACGTACGGCACACCGTCGTGGGCGGCCGGCACGTCGTACGCGACGGGACGCACACCCGGGTGCCCGACGTACCGCACGCCCTCGCACAGGCCGTCGAGGCCCTGCGCGCCTGACGACCCCCCACGAGGACGCCATGAGCAGCAGCACCGTCATCACCAACATCGCCACACTGGTCACCAACGACCCCTCCCGCCACGGCGATTCACCCCTGGGCCTGGTCCGGGACGCGGCCGTCGTCATCGAGGGCGACCGCATCGCCTGGACCGGTGCATCCAGCAAAGCACCCGCCACCGACAACCGGGTCGACGCCGCCGGCCGCGCGGTCCTGCCGGGCTTCGTCGACTCCCACTCCCACCTGGTCTTCGCGGGCGACCGCACCGAGGAGTTCAACGCCCGCATGTCCGGCCGCCCCTACAGCGCGGGCGGCATCCGCACCACCGTCGCCGCCACCCGGGCCGCGACCGACGCAGAACTCGAGGCGAACCTCACCCGCCTGCTCGCCGAGGCACTCCGCCAGGGCACCACCACCTTCGAGACCAAGTCCGGCTACGGCCTGACCGTCGACGACGAGGCCCGCGCCCTGCGGCTGGCCGCCCGCCACACCGACGAGGTCACCTTCCTCGGCGCGCACATCGTCGCCCCCGAGTACGCCGAGGACCCGGCCGGCTATGTCGCCCTGGTCACCGGCGAGATGCTGGACGCCTGCGCGCCGCACGCCCGGTGGATCGACGTCTTCTGCGAGAAGGGCGCCTTCGACGGCGACCAGGCCCGGGCGATCCTCACCGCCGGGAAGGCCAGGGGCCTGCACCCCCGCGTGCACGCCAACCAGCTCTCCCACGGCCCCGGCGTCCAGCTGGCCGTCGAGCTGGACGCGGCCAGCGCCGACCACTGCACCCACCTCACCGATGCCGATGTGGACGCCCTGGCCGGCAGCCGCACCGTCGCCACCCTGCTGCCCGGTGCCGAGTTCTCCACCCGCGCCGACTGGCCCGACGCCCGCCGGCTGCTGGACGCGGGCGCCACCGTCGCCCTGTCCACGGACTGCAACCCCGGCTCGTCCTTCACCTCCTCGATGCCGTTCTGCATCGCCCTCGCCGTGCGGGAGATGGGCATGACACCCGATGAGGCCGTGTGGTCCGCCACCGCGGGCGGCGCCCAGGCCCTGCGCCGCACCGACATCGGCCGCCTCACCACCGGCGCCCGCGCCGACCTGACCCTGCTCGAGGCCCCCAGCCACGTCCACCTGGCCTACCGGCCCGGCGTGCCGCTGGTCAGCGGCGTCTGGCGGGGCGGCGTGCGGGTGGTCTGAGCAGCCCGGTGCCGTGGCGGGCCGGGAGGCCTCAGCGTCCCGTCGGCTTCCGCGGCCAGGTCCTCAGGTCCCCGCCCGCCAGCGCTGGTCGGTCCGCTCCGTCGCGCTGACCAGCCCCACCGAGTCGCCGCCGCCCGGCGTCACCGCGTGGGACGGCGCGATGGCCGCGCGGATGACGCCGGCGGAGTCGACGGTGAAGCGCAGGTTCTGCCCGTTGCGCCCCTCCACCGAAGAGCACGACCAGATCCCCAGCCCGCGGTCCACCGCACCCCGGCTGTCCAGGCAGAAGTCGTCGTCGGCGTAGGACTGCAGCACCCCGCGTCCGGCGTCGTAGCGCCACCGCTGGCTGTCGGAGCCGTCGCAGGGAGCGGTGACGACGTCGGTGCGGTTCTCCAGGTCGCCGTCGATGTCCAGGCACCGGCCCGTGGCGAGATTCACCACCGGTGCGTACGAGCCGCCCGGCGGCGCGTACGTCGGCGTGGCACGCGGGGAAGAGGGCGTGGGGTGCGGGCTGCGCGAGGGCCGCTTCGTCCGCGTCGGCGACGCGGAGGGCGAGGTGCGCGTCGGTGAGGCGGTAGGGGAGGGCGACGGGGTGGCCGTCACCGTCACCGGCGGCGGGACGGGCGAGGGGGAGCCCGGACCCCCGGCCCGCCCGGACGGTGCCTCGCCCGGGGACAGCACGAACAGCAGCAGCGGTACGGCGCCCACGCCGAGCGCCGCCGAGGCCAGCACCAGCCGCCGCGAGCGGGGCCGGGGAGCCTCCGTCGCGGGCGCGGCGGCCTCCGTCCGCCCGGTCTCCGGGGCGTCCGCCGCGTACGCCGTGCCCGCCCAGGGCAGCAGCCCTTCGGCGAGGGTGGTGCGCGGATCGTCCCGCAGGGCGCACAGCTCCTCGTACGCCGCCGTGCAGTGGGCGCAGTGCGCCATGTGGGTGTGCAGATCGGCGCTGCCGCGGCGGTTGCCGGGCCGTACGGACTCCTCGATCAGGCGGCGGAAGTCACAGCACCGCGGATCGTCCGAGGCCGCCAGCCGGGACCGCAGACTGGCCTGGCCCAGGGCCCCCAGCGCGGAGTCGGTGGCGTAGACGACGTCCTCGCGGGTGATGCCGAGGAAGGCCGCCGTGCGCTCGGCCGGCTCCTGCTCGACGACGGCGTACCAGAGGAGGCCCTGCGCGCGGTACGGAAGGGTCCGGAAGGCCGCGAGCATGGGCGGGACCGGGCCCTCGGAACCGGACGAGCTGAGCACGAGCAGCAGGCCCGGGTCCAGCCCTCCGGCCCGCCCGTCCGCGGCCCACTGCGCGGCCACCCGCACGGTCAGCAGCAGAAGCTGATGGCGCAGCGGGCCGCCGGAGTCGGTGCCGCGGGCCATCTCGCGCGCGGCCAGGGTGAAGGCCTGCGCGGCGAGCTGCCGTGCCGAGGAGTCACCGGTGGTGCAGCGGCGGGCGTAGGCGAGCACCGCGGGGCCGTGCCGGGCCCTGAGTTCCTGGAGCGCCCCGTACGCCGCCGAGGTGTCGCCGCGCAGCAGCTCGGTCAGCCGGATGTCGGACGCTCCGGCGTGCGCACCGCCGGGGCCGCCCCCGGTGCCGTCGACCTCGGCGGACTCGCCGTCCCCAGCCATCCATCGCCTCCTCGCCCCCGGGCCGTCGGACTCCGCCGTCCCGACTGACCTTCCGGCCGGTTTGGGCCAGCTCATAGTGCTGGATGAGGACCGCGGAGAAAAGGGGTAACCGTGGGTAACCGCGGGTAATGAGGCGCGCCCCGCGCCCGGACGGCACCCGGTGCCCCGGCCGGTACGGCCAGGGACATCCGGCGCCGACAGGGCGCGGGGCGCGGTCGGTCGATCCGTGCGGCCGGCTGCTCGCCGGCCTGCTCCGGGCGCCCGCCCGGATGCCGGTCATTCCTCGATGGTCAGCGCCTTGCGCAGCCGCACCAGGGTGCGGGACAGCAGCCGGGAGACGTGCATCTGGGAGATGCCCAGCTCCTCGCCGATCTCCGACTGGGTCATCCCGGCCACGAAACGCAGGCTGAGGATCTTCCGGTCCCTCGGTGCCAGTTCGGCGATCAGCGGCTTCAGCGACTCGATGTACTCGATGCCCTCGAGGCCGTGGTCCTCGTAGCCGATCCGGTCGGCCAGGGCGCCCTCGGCGTCGTCCTCCTCGGGCTGGGCGTCCAGCGAGGAGGCGGTGTAGGCGTTCGACGCCGCCATGCCCTCGACGACCTCGTCGTTGGAGATGCCGAGGCGTTCGGCCAGCTCGGTCACGGTCGGCGCGCGGTCGAGCTTCTGCGCCAGTTCGTCACCGGCCTTGGCCAGGTCGAGGCGCAGCTCCTGGAGGCGGCGCGGCACGCGCACGGACCAGGAGGTGTCGCGGAAGAAGCGCTTGATCTCGCCGATGATGGTCGGCATCGCGAACGTGGGGAACTCCACACCGCGCGAGAGCTCGAACCGGTCGATCGCTTTGATCAGGCCGATGGTGCCGACCTGGATGATGTCCTCCATCGGCTCGCTGCGGGAGCGGAAGCGGGAGGCGGCGAACTTGACCAGGGCGAGGTTGAGTTCGACGAGCGTGTTGCGGACGTAGGAGTACTCGTGGGTGCCTTCCTCGAGTGACTCCAGGCGTTCGAAGAGAGTGCGGGACAGGGCGCGTGCGTCGACCGCCTCGACCGTGTCGTACGGGGGGATCTCCGGGAGTCCGGCGAGTAGATCGTCCTGGACGACACTCATGTCGTCCTGCTCGATGGGATCCAGATGTTCCTCAGGGAGTGCCGACGTCGCTTTCTGGGTACGCGATGCGTCGAGCCGGGGTGACATGGTGTCCTCCATCGTTCTCGGCATATGGCTGCCGAAGCCAGAACGTGCACTGCGGTGTGCGGCGCCTCCAAAGCCGGCCGTGTCGGGTACGTGTTCTTACTAGCCCTACCCGCTTCGACAAGCCCGCCGCAAGTGCGTTTTGTTCGGTTGTGTCCGTTTCTGTGTGATTGTTCAGGTGCCGGAGCACCGTCGGAGGGCGTAGTGTTCGAGGGCGTCAGCAAGCAGACACGAGGTCGGGAGAGAGAGACGGCATGGACCGCGGGACGGTCGGCAGCGCACAGTCGGGCCGGCTTCTGGTCGAGGTGCGACAAGAGGGCCCCAGTGCCGTCGTGACTCCGGCGGGTGAGTTGGATCACCACACCGCCGATCTGTTGCGTGAGCCACTGGAGAACTGCCTCGCCAAGGGATTGAACCGGCTCGTCATCGACTGCTCCCGGCTGGAGTTCTGCGACTCCACGGGGCTCAACGTCCTGCTCGGGGCCCGGCTGAAGGCCGAGGACGCCGGGGGCGGGGTGCATCTCGTCGGGATGCAGCCCGTTGTCGCGCGGGTGTTCGAGATCACGGGGGCGGAAGCCGTCTTCGCGGTCCACGACACCCTCGAGGCCGCCCTGGCCGACGACTCCGGATGACCCGCGCGGCCGGGGCGGGGCACCGCCCCGGGCCCCGTGCCCCGGATTCCAGGCACGACTTTTCGTGCGAATACGGGGGTGTCCCCTCGGGCCCCTCGGGCAGGAGACATCCTGAACGTGTCGGCCGCCGTGGTCGCAGGGGTGCAGTCAACCGGACGCGCCGCGCACTGCGTGACTGACTGAGTACGGATTTTTTGCATCGTGAACCGGTGAATCGGTGAGGTGAAGCGCTGATGAGCACCACCCGGCCCTACTCGCCGGGCGACCGCGGTCCGGAGCCCGGCGCTTCCGGCGTGTCCGGGGGCGGCGCGGCGCAGGACGCCGCCGACGGGGGCGTCGCGGCGCCCGCAGGCGTGCCGGGATCGTCCGGGGCCGCCGCGGGCCGGCAGGTCCGCCGGCTGAGCTTCGAGGGCCAGAGCGGTGTGGTGCCGCTCGCGCGCGACTTCACCCGCCAGGCGCTGCACGCATGGGGCTGGCTGCCCGCGGCCACCGCCGACCAGCGGGCCGCCGCCGAGGACGTCCTGCTGGTCGTCTCCGAGCTGGTCACCAACGCCTGCCTGCACGCCGAGGGGCCGGACCGGCTCACCCTCACCTGCGACAACAAGGTGATCCGCCTGGAGGTCACCGACCGCGGCACGGGCCAGCCCGCCCCGCGCACCCCGCACCGCGCGGGCCGCCCCGGCGGCCACGGCATGTTCATCGTCCAGCGCCTCTGCCTGGACTGGGGCGTCGTCCGCACCCCGGGCGTCGCCGGCAAGACGGTCTGGGCGGAGCTCGGCGCCCCCGCATAGCGCACCGCCCCCACCGACGCACCGCACACCTCGCGCGCCGCCCTCGGAAGCGGCGCCCTTCTTTTTCACCGCCTTCCTTTTTCACCGCCTTCCCGGCGTGGCCGCCCCCGCAGTGGCGCCGCCCTCTTCCCGGACCCCGATCGGGCCGCCCCCGATCCGGCGTGTCACGTCTCTTCCCTCCTCGAGGTCCCCGGCGTACCGTGACCGCCCATCTGATGAGGCGTCAGAAACCAGGAAGGCAGGGGACCGTGTCGTACCGGAACCGAACCGCCGCCCTCGCGTCCGCCGTCGTCCTGGCCGGGTTCACGGTGCTGGCGGCCGCCCCCGCCGCGCAGGCGAAGGCCGTCGACGTCGACTACCGGTGCAAGACGCCGATCGGGGACAAGAGCGCGGTCTCGCCCATCGACATCGAGGCGGCGCGCAGCGGCAGCGGTTACCGCATCACCATGTCCTGGCAGAAGGGCGTCTCCTCCAGCCCCGTGGAACTGGGCAAGGGCGCGATGAACCCCAGCGCCACCATCGCCCTCGGCGGCGCCGACTCCGGCACCCTCACCGTCACCGGCCCCGCCAACGACGCCCCGATCCCGCCCAACACGCCCATCAAGATCAGCGACTTGTCCGCCACTTACACGCCCGAGAAGAGCGGCACGGTGACCTTCACGGCCGACGTCCTGACCATCAAGGCCCTCGGCACGACCACCACCTGCACACCTGCCAACGACCCCGGTCCCTCCCTGGCCCTCGAGGTGACGGCCGCGGGCAAGGCCCCCGCGACCGGCGGGGGCGGCACGGACGACTCCGGCGGCGGGACCCTGCCGAGCACCGGCCCCGAGGACTCGGCCGTCGCCCTGGCCACCCTCGGCGGCACCGTCCTGCTCGCCGGTGTGGCCGGCACGCTGTGGCTGACCCGCAGGACCGGCGGGGCCCGCGGGGAGTGAGCACCGGCGCGCGCACCACGGCACCGCCGCTGCTCCTGGCGCTGCTGCTGGTGGCCCTCCTG
>NZ_BAAAIZ010000049.1:0-15359 GCF_039526425.1 Streptomyces thermospinosisporus | reverse complement strand
GCGGCGCGGCCCGCCGCGGCCGCGGACCGCCCCCGCGTCGAGCTGTCCGCGCGCCAGGCGGGCACCGGCGGTGCGGTCACCGTCACCGGCAGCGGATGGCGGTCCGGCACGCTGCTGATGCTGCTGATCTGCGGCCGTACCGTGCCGTCCGGCGGGGTGACGGGCGGGACCGCCTCCTGTGCCAACGCCGACGGCCGGACGGTCACCGCCGGTGCGGACGGCCGCTTCCGCCGCAGGCTGCCGGTGACGGAGCCGCCGGTGCCCTGTCCGTGCGTGGTGCACGCCGAGACGGCGACCGGCCCGAAGGCCGAGGCGGACGCGGCGTTCCAGGTGGCCGGTCACTCGGTGGAGCCGCTGCCCGCCGAGGCGGCCGGCGGGCGCCTGTCGCCCACCGCCGGCGCCCGCCTGGAGGGCGGCAGCGACCTGCTGACCCGCTTCGGCTCACCCCCGGCCCGCACGCTGGTGATCACGCTCGCCAACGCCGGCACGTACCCCGTCCGCGACCCGGTCTTCCAGATCGGCACCTCGCACGGCGTCCACGCCCCCGACTGGCAGCCCCGGCCCTGGCGCGGCACCGTCCCGCCCGGCGGCCGGGCCCGCGTCGAACTGCCCGTCCAGCTCCCGGCCGGCGCCCACGGCGACTACACGGTCTCCCTCAAGTACGGCGGACGGATCCTCGCCGAGCACCCCTGGACCGAACCCCGTCCCTGGGGCGTCACCCTCTTCTGGACCCTGACCTTCCTGACGGTCCCCGTCGCCCTCTACCGCGCGGCCATGGCCCTGCTGGCGCGGTGCCTGCCGGCGCACTCGGAAGGGCCCCCGCACCCGGCGGGTGCGAGGGCCCTGCGTCACACGGAGAACGGCGTCAGCGGACGTCGCCCATCAGCGCCTTGACCTTCTTGCGGTACATCCACACCGCGGCACCGGCGACCACGGCCAGCATCGCCTCCAGGGCGACGATGCCCATCCTGTTCAGGTCGACGCCGGCGATGGACAGCAGACCCGTTGTGGCGTCACCGGCGGTGACCGCCAGGAACCAGACGCCCATCATCTGCGAGGCGTACTTCACCGGGGCCATCTTCGTGGTGACCGACAGGCCGACCGGCGAGACCAGCAGCTCACCGACGGTCTGGGTGAAGTAGATCGCCACCAGCCACATCGCCGCGGCCTTGTGGCCGCCGTCCGCGATGGACAGCGGAGCGAGGAACAGGAAGAAGGACGCACCGACCAGCACCAGACCGGAGGCGAACTTCACGATGGTGCTCGGCTCCTTGCCGCGCCGGTTCAGCGCCAGCCAGAACCAGGCGAAGACCGGGGCCAGCGCCATGATCAGGACCGGGTTGACCGACTGGTACCAGGAGACCGGGAACTCCCAGCCCAGGACGCTGTTCTCGGCCGAGGAGCCGGCGAAGATCGACAGGGTCGAGCCGCCCTGGTCGTAGATCATCCAGAACACGGCCGCGGCGGCGAAGAACCAGATGTACGCCGACATCTTCGACTGCTCGGCGGTGTCCAGGGACTTGTCGCGCCTGATGCGGGTCAGCACCATCACCGGCACGATCACACCGAGCAGCGTCAGCGGGACCAGCACCCAGTTCAGCGTGTAGTGGCCGGTGAAGCCGACGATCGCGTAGAAGACGGCGGCGACGACGGCCCAGAAGGCGGCCTTGCGCAGCGTGGTGGTCTTCTCCGCGGCCGACAGCGGCTTCGGCACGACGCTGGACTGCGCGGCCAGGTGACGGCTGCCGAGCAGGAACTGGGCGACACCCAGACCCATGCCGAGCGCGGCCAGGGCGAAGCCCAGGTGCCAGTTCACGTTCTCGCCGACGGTGCCGATGATCAGCGGCGCGCCGAAGGCACCGAGGTTGATGCCCATGTAGAAGACGGTGAAGCCACCGTCGCGGCGCGGGTCGTCCGGACCGTCGTAGAGCTGGCCGACCATCGTGGAGATGTTGGCCTTCAGCAGACCCGAGCCGATGGCGACCAGGCCGAGGCCGGCGTAGAAGGTGCCGGAGGAGGGCAGGGCCAGCGTGAGGTGGCCCAGCATGATGATGCCGCCCGCGACGGCGACGGTCTTGCGCGGACCCCACACGCGGTCGCCGAACCAGCCGCCCGGCATCGTGAGCAGGTACACCAGCGACACGTACACCGAGTAGATCGCGGTCGCCGTGCCGGCGCTGAGACCCAGGCCGCCCGGAGCGACGAGGTACAGCGGGAGCAGGGCTCTCATGCCGTAGTAGGAGAAGCGCTCCCACATCTCGGTCATGAAGAGGGTGGCCAGTCCGCGGGGGTGGCCGAAGAAGGTCTTCTCGGAGCCGGGGGTGCCCGGGGTGACCGAGTCCTTCGTCAGGCTGGACGCCATGGTCGTTCCTTGTTGGTCGGGACGCGTCGCGCGAGCGGGTACGCGCCCGGTGGGGGGCGGCGGCCGGCACCGGGGGGCCCGCCGTCCCGTCCCACGCCCGGGGGAGGTCCGCTCCGGATCGCGGAGCGGCGGACGGCGACCACCGGGATCCACGCCTTCCCGCGCGACGATGCGCGGGTGAGGCCCGGCCACAGGTCATTCCTTCCGGGGCCGGCGAGGAGCCGGCCCGCACACAAAAGAGACCTTCAGCGTCGAATTCCGCCAAAGGTCCCCGCAGTGCAACAGGCGTTGACTCACCATACGTCAGGACACCGCCTGGTATGGAAGGGTTTGAGACACGAATCACAGGTTTACGCGGAACCGCGCTCGTGTGTTCGAAGGTCCTTCCAGGATTGCACCCCCGTCTCGAAGGTCACGCACAGGGGTCCAGGCCACTCGCCGCCCCGTGCCGCGGGGGTGAGAATCCGGTGAGGGGGCGGTAAGAAGCGAGCCCGGCGATCACACCCCGAGCCGCGTCGCGGCGGGACTACCATCACTCCATGACCCGTGTACTGCTCGCCGAGGACGACGCCTCCATCTCGGAACCGCTGGCCCGAGCCCTGCGCCGCGAGGGCTACGAGGTCGAGGTGCGCGAGGACGGACCCAGCGCGCTCGACGCCGGAATGCAGGGCGGCGTCGACCTGGTGGTGCTGGACCTCGGGCTGCCCGGTATGGACGGCCTCGAGGTCGCCCGGCGCCTGCGCTCCGACGGACACACGGTTCCCATCCTGATCCTGACCGCCCGCGCCGACGAGGTGGACACCGTCGTCGGCCTGGACGCGGGAGCCGACGACTACGTCACCAAGCCGTTCCGGCTCGCCGAGCTGCTGGCCCGGGTGCGGGCCCTGCTGCGGCGCGGTGCCGCCGAGCCGCAGCAGCCGCCCGCCACGCACGGCGTGCGCATCGACGTCGAGTCGCACCGGGCGTGGATGGGCGACGAGGAGCTGCAGCTCACCGCCAAGGAGTTCGACCTGCTGCGGGTGCTGGTCCGGGACGCCGGCCGGGTGGTCACCCGCGACCAGTTGATGCGCGAGGTGTGGGACACCACCTGGTGGTCGTCGACCAAGACCCTCGACATGCACATCTCCTGGCTCCGCAAGAAGCTCGGCGACGACGCGGCCAACCCCCGCTACATCGCCACCGTGCGCGGCGTGGGCTTCCGCTTCGAGAAGAACTGACCGAGAAGAACTGACGAGCCCCCGCGAGGGTTCGCAGTGGGTAAGAGGACATGCGCCGCCGCCTGATCCAGTCCACGCTCGCCGTGGTGCTCGTCGTGATCGCCGTGTTCGGGGTCTCCCTGGTGATCGTCGAGACGCGCACCATCAGCGAGAGCGCCCGCGAGCGGGTGCGCTCCGAGGCGGTCCGGCTGGCCGGCATCGTCGACAGCCGGCTGATCGTGGACGAGAAGGTCACGGCGGACATCCTCAGCGGCCAGGTCACCGAGGACCGCTACGCCGTCATCCGGATCCCCGGCCGGCCGGCCATAGAGGTCGGCGACAAGCCGGAGGGCGACGTCATCAGCGCCACCGCGCCCGGCGAGGAGGGCGAGACGGTCACCGTGCAGGAGCCGCGCTCCTCGGTGACCCAGGAGGTCGCCCGCACGCTGCTGATCATCGCCCTGGTGGCGCTGCTCGCGGTGATCGCCGCGGTGCTCCTCGCCGTCCGCCAGGCCAACCGGCTGGCCTCCCCGCTGACCGACCTGGCCGAGACCGCGGAACGCCTGGGCTCCGGCGACCCGCGCCCGCGCCACCGCCGCTACGGGGTGCCCGAGCTGGACCGGGTCGCCGACGTCCTGGACTCCTCCGCCGAGCGCATCGCCCGCATGCTCACCGCCGAACGGCGCCTGGCCGCCGACGCCTCCCACCAGCTGCGCACCCCGCTGACCGCGCTGTCCATGCGACTGGAGGAGATCACCCTCACCGACGACCTGGAGACGGTGAAGGAGGAGGCCACCATCGCGCTGACCCAGGTGGAGCGGCTGACGGACGTGGTGGAGCGGCTGCTGACCAACTCCCGCGACCCGCGCACCGGCTCCGCGGTCACCTTCGAGCTCGACGAGGTGATCCAGCAGCAGCTCGCCGAGTGGCGCCCCGCCTACCGCAGCGCGGGCCGCGCGATCGTCAGCTCGGGCAAGCGCAATCTGCGGGCGGTCGGTACCCCGGGCGCGGTGGCGCAGGTGCTGGCCGCGCTGATCGAGAACTCCCTGATGCATGGCGGCGGCACCGTCGCCCTGCGCACGCGGGTCACCGGCAACCAGGTCGTCATCGAGGTCACCGACGAGGGACCCGGCGTCCCCGAGGAACTGGGCGCCCGCATCTTCGAGCGGGCGATCAGCGGCCGCAACTCCACCGGCATCGGCCTGGCGGTGGCGAGGGACCTCGCGGAGGCGGACGGCGGCCGGCTGGAGATGCTCCAGGCCAAGCCCCCGGTCTTCGGCCTGTTCCTCTCCCGCACCCCGCCGCAGAAGCCCGAGGACACGGACCGGCAGACCATCCGCTGAGCCGCGGACCCAGGGGACGGGCGCCTACGGAACGCGCTGCTCCGCGCGGCGGCTGCGCCTGCCCTCGCCGTGCGCGACCGGAGACCCGGCCACCGGCTCGCGCACCGGCAGCGCGCGGAACACCCAGGTGCGGTAGGACCAGAAGCGGAACAGGGTGGCGATGCCGATGCCGAGGAACTTGAAGATGTTGCTCTGCAGCCGGCTGTCCCAGCCGAAGCCGTACGTCGCCGTGTAGAGGACACCGTTCTCGATCACCAGGCCGATCACGCTGAACACCAGGAACAGCGTCATCTCCCGGGTCCGCCCGGACTTGTCCCGGTCGCGGTAGGTGAAGTAGCGGAAGCCGAGGTAGTTGAAGATGATCGCGACAATGGTGGCGATCACGCTCGCCCGCACCACCTGCAGGTCGGTGACCGCCCGGACCAGGTTGAACACACCCAGATTGACCAGCAGGCCGGCGCCGCCGACCGCACCGAACCGGGCGACCTCCTGGAAGAGCCGCCGGAGCCCCGAGGAGCCACGTTCCATCGCCTTGAGGCTCCCGTCCGTCGGTGTCCGTCAACGCAGCCATGCTAACCACCCGCCCTCGCGATCTTCCTGCGGACGGCGGCCGGGGCCGCAAGGCATCCCGCGGGGCGGGCGGGAAATCGGCCACCCTGGCGCGGCCGATACCCTAGGAGCGTGACGTTCCCCGTAGTCGGCATGGTCGGCGGTGGCCAGCTCGCTCGTATGACCCACGAGGCGGGCATCCCGCTCGGCATCAGGTTCAAGCTCCTCAGTGACACCCCGCAGGACTCGGCGGCGCAGGTGGTCGGTGATGTCGTCGTCGGCGACTACCGCGACCTGGACACGCTGCGCGACTTCGCGCGCGGCTGCGACGTGATCACCTTCGACCACGAGCACGTGCCCACCGAGCACCTCAGGGCCCTGGAGGCGGAGGGCATTCCCGTCCGGCCCGGCCCCGACGCGCTGGTGCACGCCCAGGACAAGGGCGTGATGCGGGCGAAGCTCGACGCGATCGGCATTCCCTGCCCGCGGCACCGCATCGTCTCCGACCCCGCCGACGTGGCTGCCTTCGCGGCCGAGGGCGAGGGTTTCCCCGTCGTCCTCAAGACCGTCCGCGGCGGCTACGACGGCAAGGGCGTGTGGGTGGTCGGCTCCGCCGAGGAGGCGGCCGAGCCGTTCAAGGCCGGGGTGCCGGTGCTCGCCGAGGAGAAGGTCGACTTCGTGCGCGAGCTGGCCGCCAACGTGGTCCGCTCCCCGCACGGCCAGGCCGTGGCCTACCCGGTGGTGGAGTCCCGGCAGGTCGACGGCGTCTGCGACACCGTGATCGCCCCGGCCCCCGGCCTCGACGAGGCGCTGGCCCTGGAGGCCGAGCGGATGGCGCTGAACATCGCCAAGGAGCTGGGCGTCGTCGGACACCTCGCCGTGGAGCTGTTCCAGACCCGCGACGGCCGCGTCCTCGTCAACGAGCTGGCGATGCGCCCGCACAACTCCGGCCACTGGACCATGGACGGCGCGATCACCAGCCAGTTCGCCAACCATGTCCGCGCCGTGCTCGACCTCCCGCTCGGCGACCCCCGGCCGCGCGCGAAGTGGACGGTGATGGTCAACGTCCTCGGCGGCGACTTCCCGGACATGTACTCCGCGTACCTGCACTGCATGGCCCGCGACCCCGAGCTGCAGATCCACATGTACGGCAAGGACGTGAAGCCGGGCCGCAAGGTGGGCCACGTCAACACCTACGGCGACGACCTGGACGAGGTGCTGGAGCGCGCCCGTCACGCAGCCGGTTACCTGAGAGGGACGATCACCGAATGAGCCCTGCCCACCCGTCGCCCGACCACCACCCCTCAACGAGCGCTGACGTGCGCCCCTTTCCCCGGGTGGGCATCGTCATGGGGTCGGACTCCGACTGGCCCGTGATGGAGGCGGCCGCCCAGGCCCTCGACGAGTTCGAGATCGAGTACGAGGTCGACGTCGTCTCCGCGCACCGCATGCCCCGCGAGATGATCGCCTACGGGGAGCAGGCGGCCGACCGCGGCCTGAAGGTGATCATCGCCGGCGCCGGCGGCGCCGCCCATCTGCCCGGCATGCTCGCCTCGGTCACCCCGCTGCCGGTCATCGGCGTCCCGGTGCCGCTGAAGCACCTCGACGGCATGGACAGCCTGCTGTCCATCGTGCAGATGCCGGCCGGGGTGCCCGTCGCCACCGTCTCCGTGGGCGGAGCCCGCAACGCCGGACTGCTCGCGGCCCGCATCCTCGCCGCGCACGACGAGGAACTCCTCGGCCGCATGCGGGAGTTCCAGCAGGAGCTCAACGACCAGGCCACCGAGAAGGGCAAGCGTCTGCGCGCCCGGATTGAGGGCACCGGCGGCTTCGGCTTCGGGAAGTGAGGCGCGTGACCGCCCTCGACGACGCCCGCGCTCTGCTCGCCGAGTTCCCCGTCGTCGACGGGCACAACGACCTGCCGTGGGCGCTGCGCCACACCGGCTACGACCTCGACGCCCGCGACCTCACCGGTGACCAGTCCGCGCATCAGCACACCGACCTGCCCCGGCTGCGCTCGGGCGGGGTCGGCGCCCAGTTCTGGTCGGTGTACGTCCCCTCCGACCTGCCCGACCCGGTGCCCGCCACCCTGGAACAGATCGACTGCGTACGGCAGTTGATCGACCGTCACCCGGCGGACCTGGCACCCGCGCTGACCGCGGCCGACATGGAGGCCGCGCGCGGCGAGGGCCGCATCGCCTCCCTGATGGGCGCGGAGGGCGGCCACTCCATCGCCAACTCCCTCGGCACCCTGCGCGGCCTGTACGCCCTGGGCGTCCGCTATCTGACGCTCACCCACAACGACAACACGGACTGGGCGGACTCGGCGACCGACGAGCCCCGCGCGGGCGGCCTGACCGCCTTCGGGCGCGCGGTGGTGCGGGAGATGAACCGGCTGGGCATGCTGGTCGACCTCTCGCACGTCGCGGCGACGACCATGCGGGACGCGCTCGACACCAGCGAGGCGCCGGTGATCTTCTCGCACTCCTCCGCCCGTGCCGTCTGCGACCATCCGCGCAACATCCCCGACGACGTGCTGGAGCGGCTGCCCGCCAACGGCGGGGTCGCCATGGTGACGTTCGTGCCGAAGTTCGTCCTCCAGGCGGCCGTCGACTGGACCGCCGCGGCCGACGAGAACCTGCGCGCCCACGGCTTCCACCACCTCGACACCAGCCCCGAGGCGATGAAGGTGCACGCGGAGTTCGAGGAACGCCACCCGCGCCCCGTCGCCACCGCCGCCACGGTCGCCGACCACCTGGACCACATGCGCGAGGTCGCCGGCATCGACCACCTCGGCATCGGCGGCGACTACGACGGCACCGCCTTCACCCCGGACGGACTGCGCGACGTCTCCGGCTACCCGAACCTGATCGCCGAACTCCTCCAGCGGGGCTGGTCAAGGGCCGACCTCGCCAAGCTGACCTGGAAGAACGCGGTCCGGGTGCTGGGCGACGCGGAGGACGTGGCCCGCTCCCTGCGGGCGGTGCGCGGACCGTCCCACGCCACCCTGGAGGCCCTCGACGGCGTGCGGTGAGCCGGGGCCGCCCGGTCCGTCCGGGTGGTACCCCGAACGCGCCGTCCACCAGGAAGCGACCCGGCACTCCGTGCGACGGTGGCCCTGTTTGCATCACCACCGAGGTCACCACGTACGGAGCCCGCCATGGCCGATCTCCAGGACGACCTGTATCCGGCCGGCGAGGTCGGCAGCGTCGACGAGCTGACCGAGCCGTACCCCGCCGAGGCCGTCGTCGTCCCGGCCGAGCCCTGCCAGCCGGTCTCCGACCCCGACGACGCGCCCCTCACCCGCGCCCGCGCCGTCCTGGCCGCGCACCCGGTGGCCGACGGCTACAGCGGGCTGCCCTGGGCGCTGCGCCGGCTGCCCTACTACGACCTCGACCTGGGGGAGAGCGCCGTCGACGCGGACGTGCCCCGGCTGCGCAAGGGCCAGGTCGGCGCCGTGTTCTGGTCGCTGCACCTGCCCGAAGGACCCGGCGCGCTCCGGGCCGGCGACGCGGTCGCCGCGACGCTGGACCAGCTGGACCTGGCGAAGGGTGTGGTCGCCGCCCACGCGGAGGGGCTGCGCCCGGCCCGCACCGCGGGGCAGGTCACCGACGCCCGCAACTGCGGGCTGGTCGCCGTGCTGTTCGGGCCCGCCCAGGCCGCCGCGCTCGGCGACTCCCTCGGCGTGCTGCGCTCCCTGCACGCGCTCGGCCTGCGGGTGCTCACCCTGACCGGCACCACCTGGGCGAACGCGGCCGGGCTGACCCGGTTCGGCGAGGAGGTCGTGCGCGAGATGAACCGCGTCGGCATGATCGCCGACCTCTCCTACGCCTCGAGCGAGACGGTCCGGCGCGCGCTGACCGTGTCCAAGGCGCCGGTGCTGTTCAGCCGCTCCGCCGCCCGCACCCTGCGCCCCCACCCCGCCAACCTGCCCGACGACCTGCTGGCCGCCGTCGGCGAGGCGCGGGGTCTGGTCATGGTGCCGCTGACCGCGGAGCAGACCGGACCGACGGTCCGGGACGTCGCCGACCACCTGGACCACGTCCGCTCCCTCGCCGGCCCCGAATGCGTCGGCCTCTCCGGCACCTACGACACCGGCAGCGCCCACCCCCAGGAGCTCGGCGACACCTCCTGCTACCCGAGGCTGATCGCCGAACTGCTGCGCCGCGGCTGGGAGGAGTCCGAGGTGGCCCTGCTGACCTGGGGCAACGTCCAACGCGTCCTGCGCGGCGCCGACTTCACCGCCCGCACGGCCCAGCAACGCCGGCCCCCGTCCACGGCGACCATCGCCGACCTGGACGGGTAGGGGGCCCGCGCCTCCTGCCGGCCCCGGCCGGCTACGGCTCCGCGATCCGGCACAGGCAGAAGGGGTGTCCCGCCGGATCGGCGTAGACCCGGAAGCCCTTGCGCTCGTGGTCCGCCCGGTCCAGCACCCGCGCCCCCAGCGCCAGGACCTGCTCCTCGGCCGCGTCCACCTCGTCCCAGGTGGCCCCGGCGTCGAAGTCGAGATGGAACTGCTGCGGGTCGTGGTCGGCGTGCGGCCACTGGGGCGGGGCGTACCCCTCCGCCCGCTGGAAGGCGGGCCGCGGACCGTCCGGCACCTTCAGCACCACCCGCCGACGGCCGCGTAGAAGCGGGCCAGTTCTCCCGGCTCGGGGCGGTCGAGCACGACGGAACGCAGTCGGGCGACGGCAGTCATGGTGCCTCCCTGGAGCCGATGGGATCAGCAGGCGCAGAGGCAGAACGGGTGCCCGGCCGGGTCGGCGTAAACCCGCCAGGTGCGCGAGCGGTCCTCCGTCTGAAGCGGCTTCGCGCCGAGCGCCAGCACCTGCTTCTCGGCCGTGTCCAGGTCCTCCACGGTCAGATCCAGATGGAACTGCTGCGAGTGCTCCGGCGACGGCCACCGCGGCGGCACGTAACCGGGGGCCGCCTGGAAGGCGAGCGCCGGGCCGCCGGGCACCACGAGGTCCACCCAGTCCTCCTCCTGCTGCGGCGTGCCGCCCAGCACCTCGGCGTAGAAGCGGGCCAGCGCCATCGGGTCGGGACAGTCCAGGACGACGGCACCCACCTTGGCTACGGACATGACTCCTCCTCGGATCACCTGCACAGGTTACCTGTTCAAGCCGTTAACCGGTAACGGTTACCCCATGCTGCCCCATGGGGGGTAACGTCGCAAGCATGAGTGAGAGATCGCCCGCACCCGGGGGCCTGGCCCTGATCGAGTCCCTGGTCAACACGGTCGACCTGGAAAGCGGCGCCGACTCGCTCGACACGGAGGAGGGGCGCGCCCGCTTCGGGCTGACCGAGGACGCGCTGCCCGCGGCCCGTCAGCTGCGGGAGTCGCTGCGCGCCACCCTGCTCGCCCACGCCGGGCATCCGCCGCACCGCCCGGTGACCCCGCTCGGCGAGCTGCTCGCCGCCGCACCCCTGGTGATCACCGTGGGCCCGGCCGACGGCGCCGCGGCCTTCGCCCCGGTGGAGGACGGCTCGCTGCTCTCCCGCGTGGCCGCCGCCGTCGCCGAGGCCGTCACCGCGGGCACCTGGTCACGTCTGAAGGCCTGCGAGGCCGCCGACTGCCACTGGGCCTACTACGACCGCAGCCCCGCCGGGCGCGGCCGGTGGTGCTCGATGCAGGTCTGCGGCGCCCGCGCCAAGATGCGCCGCTACCGGGCGAACGCGGCCGGACAAAAGGGATCTGAAACGAACAAAAAGGGCTCTTGAGGGGCGCGTGCGGGGTGCGGAAGTCCCCGGGAGCCTTCACCCGATCCGGGGCGCGTGGTGCAGAATGCAACAAGACGCCGGTTCGGCCGACTGAGCCTCGGCCGAACCGGCGTCACCCGGTCTCAGGAGCCCGCGGGCAATCCCACGCGAGTCCGCGGGAAGTTCACGCGAGTCCGCGCGGGTCTCAGGCGGTGGGCCGCCCCATCGCCCGGTAGCGCCAGCCCGCCTTGCGCCACACCTCCGGATCCAGCGCATTGCGCCCGTCGAGGATCAGCCGCTCGGCCACCACCTCGCCCAGCGCCGCCGGGTCCAGCTCGCGGAACTCGCGCCACTCCGTCAGATGCAGCACCACATCGGCGCCCCGCACCGCCTCCAGCGCCGAGTCGGCGTACCCGAGCGTGGGGAAGATGCGCCGGGCGTTGTCCATGCCCTTCGGGTCGTAGACCGTGACCTGGCCGCCCTGCAGATGGATCTGCCCGGCCACGTTCAGCGCCGGCGAGTCCCGGACGTCGTCCGAGTCGGGCTTGAAGGTCGCGCCGAGCACCGCCACCCGCTTGCCCAGGAAGGGGCCGCCGCCCAGCGCCTGGCGGGTCAGCTCCACCATCCGGCCGCGCTGGCGCATATTGATCGAGTCGATCTCCCGCAGGAACGTCAGCGCCTGGTCCGCGCCCAACTCGCCGGCGCGCGCCATGAACGCCCGGATGTCCTTCGGCAGGCATCCGCCGCCGAAGCCGATCCCGGCGCG
Source organism: Streptomyces thermospinosisporus (assembly GCF_039526425.1). Taxonomy (NCBI): domain Bacteria; kingdom Bacillati; phylum Actinomycetota; class Actinomycetes; order Kitasatosporales; family Streptomycetaceae; genus Streptomyces; species Streptomyces thermospinosisporus. The sequence goes on along the minus strand of NZ_BAAAIZ010000049.1, from coordinate 3,443 downwards.
CAGGAACTTCCTGCCGATCCGGTCGTCGTAGCCGATGGCCTCCGCCAGCTTGGCCACGTCGCCGCCCGCGGTCTCGCACACCTCGGCCATGGCGTTGATGAAGGAGATCTTGGTGGCCAGGAAGGAGTTCGCCGAGGTCTTCACCAGCTCCGCGGTGGGGAAATCGGTGACGATGAACGGCGAGCCCTCCGCGACCGGTGTGGCGTACACCTCGCGCAGCAGCTTCTCGGCCCGCTCGCTCCGCACGCCCACCACGATCCGGTCCGGGTGGAGGGTGTCCTCGACGGCGAAGCCCTCGCGCAGGAACTCCGGGTTCCAGGCCAGCTCGGCGTCCTCGCCGGCCGGCGCGTGCTCCGCCAGATAGGCGGCGAGCCGGTCGGCCGATCCGACCGGCACCGTCGACTTGCCCACCACCAGCGCCGGCCGCTTCAGATGCGGGGCCAGCGAGGCGATCGCGGAGTCGACGTACGACATGTCGCAGGCGTACTCGCCGTGCCGCTGCGGAGTGTTCACGCACACGAAGTGCACGTCCCCGAACTCGCCGGCCTCGGCGAAGTCCATGGTGAAGCGCAGCCGCCCGGTGGAGCCCTCGAGCCCGGCGACGTGCCGGCGCAGCAGCTCCTCAAGCCCCGGCTCGTACATGGGCACCTCGCCCCGGCGCAGCTTGTCGATCTTCTCCGGGACGACGTCGAGGCCCAGCACCTCGAACCCCAGTTGCGCCATGGCCGCCGCGTGCGTCGCGCCGAGATAACCGGTGCCGATCACGGTGATCTTGAGGGCCATGGGGGTGCTCCAGGGGTATGCGGCTAGAAGTGCGGGCCCGAGCATAACCGGGGCACCCGTGCGGTCCGTGCGGCCGCTGCGGGGTGCTGTCGTCAAGCTCACCTATCCATGCACGCGGTCCGAGTCTTAAAATTTGGGTTACTTAACGGTAGTTAGCGCCAGCATCACAGCGTTTTGGAGCGTGAGAGACCTTGGCCGGATCGGCTGACTTCGACCTGTACCGCCCGTCCGAGGAGCACGACATGCTCCGCGACGCCGTCCGCGCACTGGCCGAGGCGAAGATCGCGCCGCACGCCGCCGCCGTGGACGAGGAGGCCCGCTTCCCGCAGGAGGCCCTCGACGCGCTGGTCGCCAACGACCTGCACGCCGTCCACGTCCCCGAGGAGTACGGCGGCGCCGGCGCCGACGCGCTCGCCACCGTCATCGTGATCGAGGAGGTCGCCCGCGTCTGCGCCTCCTCCTCGCTGATCCCCGCGGTGAACAAGCTCGGCTCCCTGCCGGTGCTCCTGTCCGGCTCCGAGGAGCTGAAGAAGCGGTACATGACCCCGCTCGCCAAGGGCGACGCGATGTTCTCCTACTGCCTCTCCGAGCCCGACGCCGGCTCGGACGCGGCCGGCATGAAGACCCGGGCCGTCCGCGACGGCGACCACTGGGTCCTCAACGGCGTCAAGCGCTGGATCACCAACGCCGGCGTCTCCGAGTACTACACGGTCATGGCGGTCACCGACCCGGGCAAGCGCTCCAAGGGCATCTCCGCCTTCGTCGTCGAGAAGTCCGACGAGGGCGTCTCCTTCGGCGCCCCGGAGAAGAAGCTCGGCATCAAGGGCTCCCCGACCCGCGAGGTCTACCTGGACAACGTCCGCATCCCCGCCGACCGCATGATCGGCGAGGAGGGCACCGGCTTCGCCACGGCGATGAAGACGCTGGACCACACCCGCATCACCATCGCCGCCCAGGCCCTCGGCATCGCCCAGGGCGCCCTCGACTACGCCAAGGGCTACGTCCAGGAGCGCAAGCAGTTCGGCAAGCCGATCGCCGACTTCCAGGGCATCCAGTTCATGCTCGCCGACATGTCCATGAAGATCTCGGCGGCCCGTGCCCTGACCTACCAGGCCGCCGCGGCCTCGGAGCGCGGTGACGCCGACCTCACCTACCTCGGCGCCGCCGCCAAGTGCTTCGCCTCCGACGTGGCCATGGAGGTCACCACCGACGCGGTCCAGCTCCTCGGCGGCTACGGCTACACCCGCGACTACCCGGTGGAGCGCATGATGCGCGACGCCAAGATCACGCAGATTTATGAAGGCACGAACCAGGTTCAGCGGATCGTCATGGCCAGGAACCTTCCGTAGCAGGGTTTTTGCAGTTCAGAGGCGGTTCTGAGGCTCCGGAGGAGCGCTCTCGGCTTTCTGCCCGTTGCGGCCTGATCGATCAGGGCCGTTCAGGGGCGGGCGTCATGCTGGGGAAATCCTGGGGAGCTGGCGACTCGAAAACAGCCGCTGACCAGCACAAACGAACACAGCCCCCGGCGAGTTGCCGGGGGCTGTTGTCGTGGTGTGCCCAGCATGGGCGATTGCTTGGGGGTGTGAGTCCCCTGGGGGAAGAGGTGGTGCTAACCCCGAGCCGGAGGCAAGGGCGTCATCGTGAGGTGGGGTCTGGAGGAAGCCCGAGGCGAGACCTGGGTACCGAGGAACACGAACCGCGTATGAGGCGTGCTGGTCGGGTGAGCCTGCCATGGAAGGTGATGCCCGTCTCCACCAAGAAGGCCAGTGCGTAAACGCGGCGGGGATCCAGGGACAGTGATCGTTCTTACCTGGGGAGATCTGTCCGGGTGTCGGTTGTGCTGAGGTTGTCGCCGCGCCGACGGTCCGTGCCGGGAGGTGTGGGCTGACCGGGCAGAAGTCAGCAGAGGCCGTAGTACCAGCCGGGATGGGCACGGCGGCTGGGAAGGGCCGAACATCGAGTGGAACGGATGATGTGGTGACTGCTCGTGCCGGTCACGTGGACCGCAGTAATACCGCTTCGGCGGTGCCGACCGGGGAGGGACCGGTGCATTCCGGAAGTGACCCGGCGGAGCGCAGTGACCGGTCGGCGCGTCTCACGGAGGACGTTCACCGCGATCAGGAGCCGTCCTTGTGGGAGCGGATGCTCTCGAAGGAGAACCTGCTCGCGGCGCTCAACCGCGTTGAAGTGAACCGGGGTGCTCCCGGGGTGGCCCCTAGGGCCGATCAACGGCGGACCCCAGCGGATCACCATCGAGCCGGCCGAAGATGCGCCTGCTCGTGAGACCGCGCGTGGCATCTCGACCACCGTCCTGCGCAGGCTCGACGTGGGGGCGGCCCTGAACTTGGCGAAGCAGGCCCCTGAAGCCCAGCGGACGCTGGACGAGGTGGCAGCGAAGCTCAACGAGATGGGAGAAGCCGCCGGACTCGCCCTGGAGGGGGAAGGGGTCTCCGAGCGGTACTTGGCACTGCTCGCAGCCACGTACACCGCCATGGCGCCTACCGTGTGGAACCCAAGCAGGCCGCCTCTCAGACCGAGCAGCAACCGAAGGGGCCGGAACCGCTCACACAGACTTCAACCCTTTCCGCGCCCTGCTGTGACCAACGACAGAAGCCCCGATGGCGTCCCTTGAAGTGGTGTAGCCGTTCTTGGCCGATGTG
>NZ_BAAAIZ010000048.1:0-22145 GCF_039526425.1 Streptomyces thermospinosisporus | reverse complement strand
CGAGCAAGAAGCCGCAGGTGCCGGGACGCCGGAGCAGAACGCCCCCGAGACAGGGGCGCCGGAGTCGAAGACCGCTCGGGCCTCGGCGACAGAGGGACAGGCCGGCGACGACCGGGCGTCCGGGCAGGAGGTCACCGGTGCCGGAGCGCCGGAACGGGAGACCGCCGGCGCCGGGACGGCTGAACCCGAGACCGCAGGAGGCGGGGCGGAGGAACCGGAGGCCGCAGGAGGCAGGGCGGCGGAACCGGAGGCCGCAGGAGGCAGGGCGGCGGAGGCGGAGACCGCTCACGCCCAGGCGCCCGAGCAGGAGGGCCTCGACGCCGGGGCACCGGAGTACGGTGCCGGGCGCGCCGGGGCCGGGACCACGGCCGCCGGACACCCGGACGCCGGCCCGGGGCCCGGGTCCGGGTCCGGGTCGTCCTCCCGGCGGCGCAGTCCCGCGCTCATCGCCTCCGTCGCCGCCGCCGTGCTGCTGATCGGCGGGGGCGGGGCGTATCTCGCCACCAGCCTCTCCGGTGGCTCGGGGACGGACAGCACTCCCGGGGCCAACGGGGACGCCACTCCCCCGCCGCTGACGCTGGACGGCCACTCCGAGAGCGGGGCGCCCGGGATCGCACCCGGTGAGCCGAACCCGTACGGGGCCGTCTACCGCGCTGACGGTGCGCTGCCCGAGGGTCCGGGCTCCGCGCCGGTCTACCGCACGCGCGGGGAGGTCACCGAGGCGCAGGTCACCGAGCTGGCCCGGGCGCTCGGCCTGGACGGCGCACCCGTGGCCGACGGGCAGGGCTGGCGGATCGGCGGGAAGGACGGCTCCGGGCCCACCCTGCGGGTGGACCGGGCGGCCCCCGGCTCCTGGTCCTTCAGCCGGCACACGCCGGGCACCGACAACTGCAAGGGCCCCGAGTGCGGCAGCAAGCCGCCCGCCGCCGGCGAGCCGCGGATCAGCGAGGCCGCCGCGAAGAAGGCCGCCGTGCCGGTGCTGAAGGCGGCCGGCCAGGACGACGCCAAGATCGACGCGAGCCAGAGCGTGGGGTCCGGCCGTATGGTGAACGCCCAGCCCGAGATCGGCGGGCTGCCCACGCACGGCTGGACGACCGGGCTCGTCGTCGGCGCCGACGGCGAGATCACCGGCGGCAGCGGAAGGCTCGCGAAGCCGGTGAAGGGTGACACCTACCCGGTGGTGAGCGCCGAGCGGGCGCTGGAGCTGATGAACGCGGCTCCGCGCGCCGGTGCGCGGGGCGGCATCGGGGGCTGCGCCACTCCCGTGCCGCTGGACGGGGAGCAGACCCCTTCCGAGCCGTGCGAGGCGGTGACCTCGCTGCCCGAGGCGCCGAAGAAGGACACGCTGACCGTCGAGAAGGCGGTGTTCGGCCTGGCCGCGCACTCGGTTGACGGGCGGCAGGCGCTGGTTCCGTCGTGGCTGTTCGAGGTGCGCCCCAAGGGCGCCTCGGGCACCCTCACCGTGACGCACCCGGCGGTGGAGCCGAAGTACATCGAGCAGCCCGGGCAGTCGTCCGCCGAGCCGGGTGAGCCCGGTGACAAGCCGACGGCGAAGCCCTCCGACCGCGAGGTGGCGGTGGAGGGGTACACCGCCGAGGGCAGCGAGCTGACCGTGGTCTTCTCGGGCGGGGTGTGCGCCGACTACGACGTGCGGACCGAGGAGAGCGGGGACCGGGTGGAGGTCACGGTGACCGAGAGCCCGTGGGCCGGCAAGGTCTGCATCATGATCGCCAAGCAGTACCAGATGACGGTCCGGCTGGACGCGCCGCTCGGTGACCGCAAGGTGGTCGGCGCGGACGGCGAGCCGGTCCCGCTGCACAAGGACGGCTCCCGGCTCCCGGCTCCGCCGACGCAGAAGGACTGAGCGCGCCAGGCGCACACGGAAGGACGGAGGCGCGCCACGCGGAGAAGGCGGGCGCGCGACGCGGAAGCGCCGCGGCACCGAGAACGCCCGAAGGCGGCGGCCCCTCGATGAGGGACCGCCGCCTTCGACGTTCTGCGGGCCTGGGCCGGTACCCGGCTCAGCTGAAGGAGTCGCCGCAGGCGCAGGAGCCGGTGGCGTTCGGGTTGTCGATCGTGAAGCCCTGCTTCTCGATGGTGTCGACGAAGTCGATGGTGGCGCCGCCCAGGTACGGGGCGCTCATGCGGTCGGTGACGACCTTCACACCACCGAAGTCCTTCACCACGTCGCCGTCGAGCGAGCGCTCGTCGAAGAACAGCTGGTACCGCAGGCCGGAGCAGCCACCCGGCTGAACGGCCACACGCAGCGCGAGGTCATCACGGCCTTCCTGGTCGAGCAGGGCCTTGACCTTGGCCGCGGCGGCGTCGGTCAGGATGATGCCGTCGGTGACGGTGGTGGTCTCGTCCGATACGGACATCTACATCTCTCCCGGGTTGTACGGAGACTGCTTGCCGACGGTTGCAACCGGCGGTGCCACGGATTCATTCCGGGCCGGGGCTCGTGGTTCTCGGCTCCTGCTTCATGCTCGCACACGCCCGCCCGAGTCGAAACCGCCTCTTGTGGGACGTTCCGGGAACCTCCGGGGAATGAACCGCGGGCGCGCGGGATTCACGTCACATGGACGCTATGGCCATCGTCAAAGTGACGTGAAGCGGTTATGATAGATAGCGTCAAATCGACGAGAAGTCGCCAGAAACAGAAAGGGTGCGTGTCGTGACCACCGCCCAGCCCCAGGAGCTCGACGTCCAGCCGACGCCCCTCGCCCTGCTGCTCCTCGGCCGTGAGGCCGACCCGAAGAGCGAGCGGGGTGTGGAGTGTCCCGGCGACCTGCCCTCGCCGTCCGACCCGGATCTGGTGGAGCGGGCCCGCAGGGCGAAGGAGAAGCTCGGGGACAAGGTCTTCGTGCTCGGCCACCACTACCAGCGCGACGAGGTCATCCAGTTCGCCGACGTCACGGGTGACTCCTTCAAGCTGGCCCGGGACGCCGCGGCGCGCCCCGAGGCCGAGTACATCGTCTTCTGCGGTGTGCACTTCATGGCCGAGTCCGCGGACATCCTGACGTCCGACGACCAGAAGGTGGTCCTGCCCGACCTGGCGGCCGGCTGCTCGATGGCCGACATGGCCACGGCCGAGCAGGTCGCCGAGTGCTGGGACGTCCTGACCGAGGCCGGCATGGCCGAGCAGGTCGTGCCGGTGTCGTACATGAACTCCTCCGCCGACATCAAGGCGTTCACGGGCAAGCACGGCGGCACGATCTGCACCTCCTCCAACGCCAAGCGGGCGCTGGACTGGGCCTTCGAGCAGGGCGAGAAGGTGCTGTTCCTGCCCGACCAGCACCTGGGCCGCAACACCGCGGTGCGGGACATGGGCATGTCCCTGGACGACTGCGTGGTCTACAACCCGCACCGGCCGAACGGCGGGCTGACCGCCGAGGAGCTGCGGTCCGCGAAGATGATCCTGTGGCGCGGGCACTGCTCGGTGCACGGCCGGTTCAACCTCGACTCCGTCAACGACGTGCGCGAGCGCATCCCGGGCGTCAACGTGCTGGTGCACCCCGAGTGCCGGCACGAGGTGGTGGCCGCGGCGGACTACGTCGGGTCGACCGAGTACATCATCAAGACGCTGGAGGCCGCCCCGGCCGGCTCCAAGTGGGCCATCGGCACCGAGCTGAACCTGGTGCGCCGCCTGGCGAACCGGTTCGCGCCGGAGGGCAAGGAGGTCGTCTTCCTCGACCGGACGGTGTGCTTCTGCTCGACCATGAACCGCATCGACCTGCCGCATCTGGTGTGGGCGCTGGAGTCGCTCGCCGAGGGCACCCTGGTCAACCGGATCGAGGTCGACAAGGAGACCGAGGCGTTCGCCAAGCTGGCGCTGGAGCGGATGCTGGCGCTCCCGTAAGGCACCGTTCCGACACAAGGGCTGGGCGAAGGCCCGGTCCCCGCGCGGGGACCGGGCCTTCGCCGTGTGGGCCGGGGGCCGTGCGGGTCAGGTGCCGGCCGGCTCCAGCACCTCTTCCTCGCGGGCCTGCCGCTTGGCCGCCCGCTTCTTCGCGCGGCGCTCCTTGCGCAGTTCGAGCATCGCGTAGAGCGTCGGGACGAGGAGCAGGGTCAGCAGCGTCGAGGTGACCAGACCGCCGATCACCACCACGGCCAGCGGCTGGGCGATGAAGCCGCCCTCGCCGGTGATGCCGAGCGCCATCGGCAGCAGGGCGAAGATGGTCGCCAGGGCGGTCATCAGGATGGGCCGCAGCCGGTGGCGGCCGCCCTCCACGACCGCCTCGACGATGCCGTAGCCCCGCCTGCGGTACTGGTTGATCAGGTCGATCAGCACGATCGCGTTGGTGACCACGATGCCGACCAGCATCAGCATGCCGATCATCGCCGGGACGCCCATCGGGGTGCCCGTGGCGACCAGCAGACCGATCGCGCCGGTCGCCGCGAACGGGATCGCCACCAGCAGGATCAGCGGCTGGGCGAGCGAGCGGAACGTGCCGACCAGCAGCATGAAGACGATGGCGACGGCCGCCAGCATCGCCAGGCCCAGGCCGGCGAACGCCTCCTGCTGGTCCTCGGTGACGCCGCCGATCTCGGCCGTCGCGCCCGCCGGCAGGGTCAGGGCGTCGATCTTCGACTGGAGCTCGGCGCTGACCGCGCCGGTGTTGTCACCGGTCGGCTTGGCGGTGACGGTCGCCGCGCGCTGGCCGTCGATCCGGGTCATCGACACCGGGCCGTCGACCAGCTCGACGGTGGCGAGGTCGCCCAGCTTCGCCCCGCCCAGGTCCAGCTTCTTCAGCTCGGCCAGGGTGGTGGCGGGCTTCGCCGAGGCGATGACGATGTCCCGCTCGGTGTCGTCCAGGACGGCCGTGCCGGCCGGGGTGCCCCGGACCGCCTGGGCGACGGCCGCGCCGAGGGTCCGGTCGTCGAACCCGGCCGCGGCGGCCTTCTCCTTGGCCTTCACCGAGATCCGCGGCACGCTCTGCGCCAGGTCGCTGGTGACGTCGGTGACGTCGTCCAGGGAGGCCACGGCCTGCTGCACCTGGTCGGCGGCCTTGCGCAGCACCTGCGGGTCGGCCGCCTTGACGATCACGCTCAGGTCCTGGCTGCCGAAGCCGTCGCCGGCCGCGATGGTGGTGGTGCCGATGCCGTCCAGCTCGCCGAGTCCGTCCTCCAGGCGGTCCTGGACGTCCTCGAAGGAGGCGGAGTCCTCCAGCATCACCTGGTACATCGCCTGGTTGGTGTCGGTGCCGCCGCCGAAGGCCGCCATCCAGCCGGACGAGCCGACCGTCACCTGGTAGTCCTTGACGCCCTCGGTGCCGGCGAGCAGCCGCTCGACCTTCTTCGCCTGGGCGTCGGTCGCCGCCAGGCTGGTGCCGGGCTTCAGCTCCTGCCGGACGGTCAGCACCTTCTGCGCGCCCTGGTCGAAGAAGTTGGTCTTCAGCAGGGGCGCCATGGCGAAGGTGCCGATCAGCACCACGACCGCGATGGCCACGCTGGTCAGCCGGCGCCGGGTGGCGAAGCGCAGCACGGGCACGTAGATCCGCTGCAGGCGGCTGCGGGCCTCCTTCTCCTCGGCGAGCCTGCGGGCCTCCTCGGCGTCCTCGGGGGTGCCCTTGGGGGCGCGCAGGAACCAGTACGACAGGACCGGCACGACCGTCAGCGACACCAGCAGGGAGGCCAGCAGCGCCGCGGTGACGGTGAGGCTGAAGGAGCCGAACAGCTCGCCGACCATGCCGCCGACCAGGCCGATCGGCAGGAAGACGGCGACCGTGGTGAGGGTGGAGGAGGTCACCGCTCCGGCGACCTCGCGGACCGCGCCGAGGATGGCCGCGCGGCGCTCCTCGCCGTAGCCGAGGTGCCGCTTGATGTTCTCCAGGACGACGATGGAGTCGTCCACGACCCGGCCGACGGCGATGGTCAGCGCGCCCAGCGTCAGCATGTTCAGCGACAGGTCGCGCGTCCACAGCACGATCAGCGCCAGCACCACGGACAGCGGGATGGACACGGCGGTGACCAGCGTCGAGCGGACCGACGCCAGGAAGACGAGGATGACCAGCACCGCGAAGAGCAGGCCGAGCGCGCCCTCGGTGGTCAGTCCCTCGATGGCCTCGGAGACGGCCGGGCCCTGGTCGCTGACGACGGTGAGGCTCGCGCCGGCGCCGAGCTGCTCGCGCAGCTCGGGCAGCTTGTCCCGGACGGCCTCGGAGATGGCGACGGCGCTGCCGTCGTGGTCCATGGTGGCCATCACGGCGAGGCTGGGCTTGCCGTTGGTGCGGGTCAGGGAGTCGGCGCGGGCCTGATGCTGCTTCACCTCGGCCACGTCGCCGAGCCGGACCGGCTTGCCCTTGCCGGGCCCGGCGGTGACCATCAGGTCCTCGATCTGCCTCAGCGAGGTGAAGCCGCCGCCGACCTGGACGGTGCGGTTGGCGCCGTCCTCGTCGAAGGAGCCCGCCGGGACGGTCGCGCCGCCCGCCTGCAGGGCCTCGGCCAGCGCCTGCGGGTTCAGGCCCGCCCTGGCCAGCTTCGCCGGGTCGGGGGTGACGGTGACCTGGAGGTCGCGCACGCCGTCGACGGTGACCTGGCCGACGCCGTCGATGTCCTCCAGCGCGGGCACGACCGTCCGGTCGAGCTGGTCGGCGAGCGCCTGCTGGTCCTTGTCGGAGGTGACGGCGAGCACCACGGTCGGGATGTCGTCGGTGGAGCCGGCGACCACCTGCGGGTCGACGTCGTCCGGGAGCTGGGCGCGGGCCCGGTTGACGGCCTGCTGGACGTCGGCGACGAGCTGCTTGGTGTCGTTGCCGTAGTCGAAGGACGCCATGATCACGGCGCTGCCCTCGGAGGCCGTGGAGGTGACGCCGGTGAGGCCGTCGACGGCCTCGAGGTGGTCCTCGATGGGCTCGACGACCTGCTTCTCCACGACGTCCGGGGAGGCCCCCTGGTAGGGCGCGACCACGGAGACCATCGGCAGTTCGATGGTGGGCAGCAGCTGCTGTTTCAGCTGGGGTATCGCGATCGCCCCGAAGACGAGCGCGATGATCGACATCAGTCCGATCAGTGCCCGTTGCGCGAGGCTGAACCTGGACAGCCAGGACATGGGTCAGGGTCTCTCTTCTGTTTGGGCGGACGTACAGACGCACGGATGGGCGCAGCCGGGCGCCCGTGATACACCCTGGGGCACGTCACGCCGCCGATCCGTAGCCTTGAGGTGCGATTCCTCCGGCGGCCTGTACTCCGCCCGCAGTACGCCCGCCCCGGCTCAGTCCACCCTCGGACGGACCAGGCCCGACTCGTAGGCGATCACCACCAGCTGGGCGCGGTCGCGGGCGCCCAGCTTGGCCATGGCCCGGTTGACGTGCGTCTTCACGGTGAGCGGGCTGACCTCGAGGCGTTCGGCGATCTCGTCGTTGGAGTGCCCGCCGGCGACCTGCACCAGCACCTCGCGCTCGCGCCCGGTGAGCGCGGCGAGGCGGTCGGCGCGGGCCGGGTCGGGGCCGTCGCCGCCCTCCTGGGCGAGGAAGCGGGCGATCAGGCCCTTGGTGGCGGCCGGGGACAGCAGCGCCTCGCCCGCGGCGGCGATGCGGATGGCGTTCAGCAGCTCGTCGGGCTCGGAGCCCTTGCCGAGGAAGCCGGAGGCACCGGCGCGCAGCGCCTGCACCACGTAGTCGTCGACCTCGAAGGTGGTCAGGATGACCACGCGCACCCCGGCGAGTTCCGGGTCGGCGCAGAGGGTGCGGGTGGCGGCCAGGCCGTCGGTGCCGGGCATGCGGATGTCCATCAGGACGACGTCGGCGCGCTGCTCGCGGGCGAGGCGCACCGCCTCGGCGCCGTCGGCGGCCTCGCCGACCACCTCCATGTCCGGCTCGGAGTCGACGAGCACCCGGAAGGCGCTGCGCAGCAGTGCCTGGTCGTCGGCGAGCAGGACACGGATGGTCATACGGGCTCCCCCTGGGCGCGGCTCACGGGCCGCCCGCGGCGTCGGCGGACGCGGCGGACGAGGCGGACGTGCGGGTCTGGACGGGCAGGATCGCATGGACGCGGAATCCGCCGCCGTAGCGGGGGCCGGTGGTGAGGGTGCCGCGCAGGGCGGTGACGCGTTCCCGCATGCCGAGCAGGCCGTGGCCGCCGCCGGGTGCCGGCTCGTGGTCCCGGCCGCCGGCGCCGTCGTCGAGCACGGTGATCTCGATGTGGGGTCCGACCCGGACGATGCTGACCTCGGCCCGGGCGTCGGGGCCCGCGTGCTTCTGCACGTTGGTGAGGGCCTCCTGGATGATCCGGTAGGCGGCGAGGTCGACGGCGGCGGGCAGATCGGTGTCCTGGTCGGCGCGGGCCACCTCGACCGTGAGGCCGGCGCTGCGGAAGGTGCCTGCCAGTTCGTCGAGCCGGTCCAGGCCGGGGGCGGGCTCGGTGGGTGCCTCGGGGTCGCCGGACTGGCGCAGCAGACCGACGGTGGCGCGCAGTTCGCCGAGCGCCGTGCGGCTGGCCTCGCGCACGTGGGAGAGGGCCTCCTTGGCCTGGTCGGGCCGCCGGTCCATGACGTGCGCGGCGACCCCGGCCTGCACGTTGACCAGGGCGATGTGGTGGGCGACCACGTCGTGCAGGTCGCGCGCGATGCGCAGGCGCTCCTCGGCGACCCGGCGGCGGGCCTCCTCCTCGCGGGTGCGCTCGGCCCGCTCGGCGCGTTCGCGGATGGCCTGGACGAAGGCGCGGCGACTGCGCACGGCGTCGCCGGCGGTGGCGCCGATGCCGGTCCAGGCGAACAGGGCGAGGTTCTCCTGCGCGTACCAGGGCAGCGGTCCCGCGGCCATGGCGGTGCCGGTCAGCACGGTCATGGTGAGCAGGCCGACGCGCCAGGTGGTGGGGCGGTCGGTGGTGGCGGCGACGGTGTAGAGGGCGATCACCGCGCTCATGGCGACGGGGGCGCGCGGGTCTCCGGTGACCGACTCGGTGAGCGAGAAGGCCGAGGTCACCGCGAGGACGGTGCGCGGGGCGCGGCGGCGCAGCACCAGGGCTGCGGCACCGAGGGTCATCAGGACCAGGCTGAGCGGGTCGGGGGTGCGCAGGCCCCAGCTGGCGCCCTGCGGGTCGTGCGGCTCGAGGAAGGAGCCGGCGAGCATGCACAGCAGCACGCCGGCCGCGAGCGCGGCGTCCAGGGCCAGGGGGCGGGTCTTGGCGTAGCGTCTGGCCCGCTGGAACGTGGTCACGGGCATGTACGGTAGCCCGGCTCAGCACGCCCGGGCTGCCGCCGTCCGCCGACCGGGCCCGCCCCGGAGCGGGGGGCGGGCCACGGCTCACCGGCCCGCATGGGTCAGGGGCCCGGGATCAGGCCGTCGTCGCTCAGCAGTTCCTGGACCTCCGCGATGGTGGCGTCCGGGGACGGGAGGATCAGGTCGGACGGTTCCAGGGAGTCGTCAGGCAGCGGCTCGCCCAGTTCACGGACCTTCGTCAGCAGGGCCTGGAGCGTGGCGCGGAAGCCGGGGCCGTCGCCGTTGTTCATCTCGGCGAGGAGTTCCTCGTCGAGTTTGTTCAGCTCGGCGAGGTGGCTCTCGGACAGAGCCACCTGCCCCTCCCCCATGATCCGTACGATCACGACGCCTCCTCGGCGTGGGCTGCTACTGCTTGTCGAAGCGCGGGGTGTCCTGCGGCTGCTGCTGGGTCTGCTGCTGTCCGTTGCCGCCCTCGATGGCCTGCTGGCCGCCCGTGCTGCCGCCGGCCAGCTCGGCCTTCATGCGCTGCAGCTCAAGCTCCACATCCGTACCGCCGGACAGGCGGTCCAGCTCGGCCTGGATGTCGTCCTTGTGCATGCCGGACTGGTCGTCGAGCGCGCCGGAGGCGAGCAGCTCGTCGATCGCACCGGCGCGCGCCTGGAGCTGGGCGGTCTTGTCCTCGGCGCGCTGGATGGCCAGGCCCACGTCGCCCATCTCCTCGGAGATGCCGGAGAAGGCCTCGCCGATCCGGGTCTGCGCCTGGGCGGCGGTGTAGGTGGCCTTGATGGTCTCCTTCTTCGTGCGGAAGGCGTCCACCTTCGCCTGGAGCCGCTGGGCCGCCAGGGTGAGCTTTTCCTCCTCGCCCTGGAGCGTGGCGTGCTGGGTCTCCAGGTCGGTCACCTGCTGCTGCAGGGCGGCGCGGCGGGAGAGCGCCTCGCGGGCGAGGTCCTCGCGGCCCAGCGCGAGCGCCTTGCGGCCCTGGTCCTCCAGCTTGGCCGACTGCGACTGGAGCTGGTTGAGCTGGAGCTCCAGGCGCTTGCGGCTGGTCGCCACGTCGGCGACGCCGCGGCGGACCTTCTGGAGCAGCTCCAGCTGCTTCTGGTACGAGTAATCGAGGGTCTCGCGCGGGTCCTCGGCCCGGTCAAGGGCCTTGTTCGCCTTCGCGCGGAAGATCATCCCCATACGCTTCATGACACCGCTCATGGGCTTCGCGCGCCCCCTTCTGACCGACTTCAGCTCCAGCACCTGCGACAGAACCCACAGTACGGGCCCTGACTCCATTACCGCACTGTCCGGGGACGGATGCGCTCATCCCCAAGGACGACTGAGCATCCTCCCGATCCGGCGCAAGGAGTAGGTGATCCCCGGGTCCGGCCGGCCGGCTGACCCGGAGACGGACACGGCGTCTCCTCTGTGTCCCCTCTGTGTACCCTCTGTCCCCTTACAGACGAGTGGTGTTGCCGGATCGTTCCCCGCGGGGGTGGGGTCCAACCCCGGGCACCCCGTACCCTTGGGTTTTGTGTTCCGTAGCCGTGCCAAGGAAGAGAAGGCACCTGCCGCCGACAAGGCGACGGTGACCACCTCCAAGCAGACCCGTCACCCCGAGGCCCCCAAGGGCCGCCCCACGCCCAAGCGGAGCGTGGCGCAGTCCCAGCGCCGCAGCGTGGCCAGTACGCCGATGTCGCGCAAGGAGGCCGCGAGGCGTCAGCGCGAGGAGCGGCGGGCCGCCCTGGAGCGGCAGCGCCAGGCGCTGGCCAGCGGCGACGAGCGGTACCTGCCGGCCCGCGACAAGGGCCCGGTGCGCCGGTTCGCGCGCGACTTCGTCGACTCGCGGTTCAACATCGCCGAGTTCTTCCTGCCGATGGCCGTGATCATCCTTGTGCTGAGCATGATCCGGGTGCCGGCGCTGCAGAGCATCGCGCTGCTGCTGTGGCTCGTGGTGATCGTGACCATCGTGCTCGACTCGATCGTCACCGGCTTCCGGCTGAAGAAGCAGCTCGCGGAGCGCTTCCCCGACGACAACCGCCGCGGCGCGGTGGCCTACGCGCTGATGCGTTCGCTGCAGATGCACCGGCTGCGGCTGCCCAAGCCCCAGGTCAAGCGCGGGGAGCGGCCCTGAGCGCGACGCCGTTCGCCGGCGGCGCGGCCGAGGCCTGGCTGAGCAAGCTCGGCGGCCTGCGGGACGTCGTACGGCAGGAACTGGTCTCCCGCCAGCTGGACGAGCAGATAGCCGCCCGCTTCGCGGTCGGCCGGCGGCTGCGGGTGCTGGACGTCGGCATGGGCCAGGGCACGCAGGCGCTGCGGCTGGCCCGGGCCGGGCACACGGTGACCGGTCTGGAGCGGGACGCGACGATGATCGCCGCCGCGCGGGAGGCGCTGGCGCGGGAACCGGAGGGCATCCGGGAACGGATGCGGATCATCGAGGGGGACGGCCGGGACACCGGAGTGCACTTCCTGCCGGGCAGCTTCGACGTGGTGCTCTGCCACGGGGTGCTGATGTACGTGGAGGAGCCGGACCCGCTGGTGGCGGGGCTGGCCCGGATGCTCGCCCCGGGCGGACTGCTGTCGCTGCTGGTGCGCAACGGCGACGCGCTGGCGATGCGGCCGGGGCTGGCCGGTGACTGGGCGGGCGCGCTGGCGGCCTTCGACACCACGGCCTACACCAACCGGCTGGGTCTGGACGTGCGCGCCGACCGGCTGAAGGACCTGACGGCGACCCTCGCGGGGATCGGGGCGCCGCTGCGCGCCTGGTACGGGGTGCGGGTCTTCACGGATACGGCGGCCGACGGTGCGGAGGCTCCCGAGGACCTTCAGACGCTGCTCGCGGTCGAGGAGCGCGCCGGCCGCACCGACCCCTATCGCGGAGTGGCGGCGCTGCTGCATCTGTGCGGGGTGCGCGGCTGAGCCTGCGTCGTTGACGTGCGCGGCTGAGACCGCGCCGGCCGGCGGGGTGCGGGGCGAGGGCCGTCAGCGGGGTGCGGGGCGAGGGCCGTCAGCGGGGTGCGGGGCGAGGGCCGGGCGGGCCCCCGCCCGGCGGGCTCAGGACCCGGCTCGGCTCACGCTTCCTCGGCGTGCAGGCTCATCGGACCGTAGACCTCGGTGCCGTCCTCCAGCAGCCGCGCCTGGTCGGCGCCGCCCTCCAGCAGGGCCTTCCAGTTCTCCCCGATCCAGGACTCGGCGTCTCCCTGGGTGGAGAACTCCTCCACCGGCACGGCGGGCTCGACCTGCGTCCCGTCGGACTTCTCGAACCGCCACGTCCATGCCGCCATGTACGCCTCCCAGGGTGTGAGCACACTGCATCGAGACGGCCGGATCCTGGTCCGGCCGCTGCCCCGAGCCTAGTCGGACGCGCACGAGCTGTGGGGACACGCGAAAATCGGGGCGTGGAACTCACTCTGCTCGGTACCGGTGCCCCCGCGGGACTGCCCCGCCCCGACTGCCCCTGCGCCGTGTGCGCCTGTGCGCTGGGGCCGGACGCGCGGGCGGCGACCGCCGCTCTGGTGGACGGTGCGCTGCTGCTGGATCTGACGCCGGGTGCGGCATTCGCGGCGGCGCGTGCCGGGCGGTCGCTGAGCGGGGTGCAGCAGGTGCTGCTGTCGCATCCGCACGACGGCCCCGCGGTGGAGGTGCCGGCCGGGCTGCCGCACCCGGGCCGGGTGCCGGACGGCCAGGAGCTGACGCTGCTGACCGGTCACCGGGTGCGGGCCATGGCACTGGACGCGCCCGGCACCGGGTACGCGGTCACCGGCCCGGACGGGGAACGGCTGCTGTATCTGCCGCCGGGCGCGGCGCCGGCCGGTCTCGAGGAGCCGGCCGAGCCGTACGACATGGTGCTGCTGGACGTGGCGGGGCGGCCGGACGCGCTGGCGAGGCTGCGCGAGGTGGGCGCGGTGGGGCCGACCACGGACGTGGTCGCCGTGCACATCGACCACGATGTGCCGCCGGGCGCGGAGCTGCGGCGGCGGCTCGCGGCGGCCGGGGCGCGTGCCGTGCCGGACGGAACGTCGCTGCGGGTGGGCGCCTACGAGGACGTACCCGATGTGCCGCGCCGGACGCTGGTGCTGGGCGGGGCGCGGTCCGGCAAGTCGGTGGAGGCCGAGCGGCGTCTGGAGTCCTTCCCCGAGGTGCTGTACGTGGCGACCGGCGGGTCGCGCAACGGGGACACCGAGTGGGCGGCGCGGGTGGCGGCGCATCAGGAGCGGCGGCCGGGGTCGTGGCGGACCGTGGAGACCTGCGATCTGGTGCCGCTGCTGAAGGACGACGGGCCGCCGCTGCTGATCGACTGCCTGTCGCTGTGGCTGACCGACGCGATGGACGCGGCCGGCGCGTGGGACGACGCGGAGTGGGCGGGCGGCGGGGAGCGGATGCTCCGCGAGCGGGTGCGGGAGCTGACCAACGCGGTGCGCGAGACCGCGCGGACGGTGGTCGCCGTGTCCAACGAGGTCGGGTCCGGGATCGTGCCCTCCACCGCGTCCGGCCGCCGCTACCGGGACGAACTGGGGCGGCTGAACGCGGCGTTCGCCCAGGAGTGCGAGCAGGTGCTGCTGGTGGTGGCGGGCCAGGCGGTCGTGCTGCGCGGCTGACCGCGCTCGTGCCGCGCGGCTGAGGGACCGTCAGCCGCGCTTCCCGGCACGGGGTTTGCGGGCGATGACGCGGTAGGCGTTGGCGAACGGGGTGCGCCGCAACGCGGGCGCCAGGGCGAGGTCGGCCGCTCCGGCGGCGGCCACCAGCGGGATCCCCGCGTACAGCAGCACGGTGCGCAGATGCTGCCGGGCGGGGGTGGGCGGGATGGCCCGCCAGGGGGTGTCCGGGGCGGGCAGGGCGTGGGAGAGGGCGAGGGCGGCGGCACCGGCCAGGTCGTGCGGGACGTGCGCGGCGCGGTGGCCGGCGGTGACGATCTCGCAGCCCCGTTCCCCGAGTTCGGCGCGCAGGTTGCGCAGGGGCAGCAGATGCAGCCGGCGGGGCTGGTCGTAGGGCAGCCACCAGCGGCCCAGCAGGGCGGCGAACACGCAGCGCGGGTCGAGCGTCTCGATCAGCAGGTACCCGCCGGGGCGCAGCGCCTCCAGGGCGGCGTGCAGCTCGGCCCGGGGGTCGGTGCTGTGCTCCAGGTGGTGCAGCAGGCTGACGACGTCGTAGCGGCCGGCCACGCGGTCGCGGACATGAGGGTCGGTCAGCGCCCCGCGGTGGGCCTCCTCCACCCGGCCGAGGGTGCGGGCCCGTTCGATGCGCGCGGTCGGGTCGGTGCCGTCGAAGGCGGTGTACGGGAAGAACTCGCGGGCGGTCTCCGGGAAGCGGGCGTACCCGGTGCCGACGTCCAGCCAGCTCTCGGGCTCGCCGAAGCGGAGCATCGCGCGGGCGGCGGAGCGGCGGCGCCGGCGGGCGGCGCGCAGGGCGAGGACGCCCTCGGTGGCGGGGTCGCGGGGCGCCCCGGGCACGGCCCGCCGGTAGAAGGCGAGGCCCTCGGGGGTCAGGCGCGGGTTCTGGAAGGTGTGGCCGCAGTCCCGGCACTCGTCGACGGTGAACAGGCCCGGCCGGTGCCGCCGCAGATCGCCGGTGCGCAGCCGGTTGCGCAGCCGGGCGGAGCCGCACCAGGGGCAGTCCTCGCGACGCGGCTCGTGCACCTTGACGGAGGTGTGAGGGTGGGCCGCGCGAGGTGCGGGGGCCTTGGGGCGGGAGGCTGCGGCGGGGGTGCTCGGTGCGGTCATGGGCGGCTCCCGGCGAGAGGGCGTGCGGGACGGGCGTACGGCAATCCCGAGCAAAACGTTACGTAGCGGAAGGGGGCGGGCCGTGGAACGGCGCGAGGGCGGCGTGGTGGAGGGGAGCGCGGAGGCGCGGGACCGGCGGGGGCGTTGCCGTTCGAGCCGGGCCGGTACTGTTCAGCGAATGAGCTCGCTTAATCTCGACGACTTCACCGATCTGATCGAGCGTCCGGACAGCGCGGTGCGCCGTGACGCGGAGGCACACCGGGAGAGCCGGATCGTGCCGCCCGGGTCGCTGGGCCGGCTCGACGAGCTGGGTGAGTGGCTGGCGGCGGCGCAGTCCGCGGTGCCGGTGCGGCCGGTCGAACGGCCGCGGGTGGTGCTCTTCGCCGGGGACCACGGGATCGCCGGGCTGGGCGTCTCGGCGCGGCCCGCGGGCACGGCGGACCGGCTGGTGCGCGAGGTGCTGGAGGGTGGCCGGCCGGTGTCGGTGCTGGCCCGGCGGATGGGCGTGCCGGTGCGGGTGGTCGACATGGCCCTGGACTGCGATCCGGGCTCGCTGCCCGAGGACGTGGTCAGGCACCGGGTGCGGCGCGGCAGCGGGCGCATCGACATCGAGGACGCGCTGACGCTCGAGGAGGCCGAGGCGGCGTTCCGGGCGGGCGTCGCGGTGGCCGACGAGGAGGCCGACTCCGGTACGGATCTGGTGGTGCTGGGCGACATCAGCGTCGGCGGGACGACGGCGGCGGGCGTGCTGGTGGCGGCGCTGTGCGGCACGGACGCCTCGGTGGTCACCGGGCGGGGCGGGCTGGCGATCGACGACCTGGCCTGGATGCGCAAGTGCGCCGCGATCCGGGACGCGCTGCGGCGGGCCCGCCCGGTGCTCGGCGACCAGCTGCAGCTGCTGGCCACGGTGGGCGGGGCGGACCTCACCGCCATGACGGGCTTCCTGCTGCAGGCCGCGGTGCGCAAGCTGCCGGTCGTGCTGGACGGCGTGGTGACGGCGGCGTGCGCCCTGGTGGGCCAGCGGATCGCCTTCCGCGCCCCCGACTGGTGGCTGGCCGCCCACGACAGCGGCGAGCCGGGCCAGGCGAAGGCCCTGGACCGCATGGCGATGGAGCCCCTGATGTCCCACGGCGTCACGGTCGGCGAGGCCACCGGCGCCCTCCTCGCCCTCCCCCTCGTCCAGGCATCAGCCGCCCTCGCAGCCGAACTCCCGGAGGCCATCGAGGAATCGGAACCGAACGAAGTCGAAGCCGAGGAATCGGAACCGAAGGAAAAGGAACCGGAGGACGCAGCGGAGGCCCCGGAGGAAGAGGAGCCTGAGAAGTCCTGACGCGGCGTCCGGTCCCGGTCCCGGTTCCGGTGGGGGGCGGGTGCCACCGCCCCCTCCGGCCACTCGCCACCCGTGCAGGGGGCTCCTGCCGGCTACGGCAGCAGGGACGGCGGTGTCGGGTCCGGTTTGCCGCCGATCCAGTCCTGGAGGACGCGGCGGGGGCCCAACCAGCGGCGGTCGTGGTGGTAGGCGCGCAGGATCGACTTGGCGCGGGCCCGCGGGCGGCGGCGGTAGAAGCGTCTGGCCCATGGTGAGCCGGGGCGGGCCAGCCGCAGCGCGCCGATCAGAGCGACGACGGGGACGATCACCCCGAAGATCGCCAGGCGCAGCTTGCCCTTGCTCAGCGCGATCAGCGAGAACAGGAAGTTGACCACCACGTTGAGGGCGACGCCCGCCCGGTTCTGCAGCTCGTCGTCGTTGAGGTCGTCGACGCCGAACGGCAGGAAGCCGAGCAGCAGCAGTCCGACCAGGGCGGCGGTGAGGACGACCGCCTCGACGCTCTTGCGGCCGGCCTCGCTCCAGTAGACGTCGTCGAGGTGCAGGATCAGCGCGAACTCGTCCAGCACCAGCCCCGCGCCGATGCCGAACACCAAGGCGGCGAGCGCGGATCCGAAGCCGTGCTGTCCGCCGGCCACCGCGCCGAATCCGCCGACGACGGTGAGGATGACCCCCGGCACCACGTGGTGGATGTGCAGCTCGCCGGCCTTGACGTTGCCGAAGGGGCCTTTGCCGGCCCGGATCATGCGGGTGATGATCCGGGTGATCACGAAGGTGAGGACGAACGCCGTGAGCGCGAGGAGCAGCGGCAGCTTGCCCGGCTCGATGATGTTCCGCTCCCACCACTGTCCCATATGCGCACTTTATCCACGGCCGCCGCGGCTGCCCTGCTGACCGCCGGGTAATCTTCGCCGGTGCCCGACCCCTCCTCCAGCCGCCCGGCCGACGGCCTGCGCTTCGCCTTCGGCACCCTCACCGTGCTCCCGGTGAAGGTGACCCGCTGGGACCGCGGGGCCGCGCGCGGCGGCATGCTCTGCGCCCCGCTGGCCGGACTGGCCGTCGGCGTGCTGTCCGCCGCCGCCGGGCTCGCCCTGCTGCTGCTCGGCTCTGGGCCGCTGCTCGCCGCCGTCGCCTCCGTCGCCGTACCGGCCGTGCTGACCCGTGGTCTGCATCTGGACGGTCTGGCCGACACCGCCGACGGGCTGGGCAGCGGCAGGCCCGCCGAGGACGCGCTGCGGATCATGAAGCAGTCGGACATCGGCCCCTTCGGCGTCATCACCCTCGTCCTGGTACTGCTGGCCCAGGTGGCCGCGCTGACCACGGCCTACGACGGCTCCTGGCCACGGGGTGCGCTCGCCGCGGAGGTCGCGGCGGCCACCGCCCGGCTCGCGCTCACCCTCGCCGCCCGCGCCGGGGTGCCCGCCGCGCGGCCGGAGGGGCTGGGGGCGGTCGCCGCCGGAGTCGTGCCCGCCGTGGGTGCGGTGGCCGTCGCGCTGCTCATGGCCGGCGCGTCGGCGGCGGCCGGGGCCCTGCTCGGAACCGGCGGTGCCGTGCGGGCACTGCTCGCCGTGGTGCTGTCCCTCGGGGCGGCCGAACTGCTGCTGCGGCACTGCATACGGCGCTTCGGCGGGATCACCGGCGACGTGTTCGGCGGGCTCGCGGAGACGGCGGCGACCACGGCGCTCGTGGTGGCGGCCCTGGGCTGAGCCGGCCCCGGCACCCTCCCCAGCGCCCGCTCAGCGTGTCCGGTTCTCGCCGTCGCGCCGCCGGTTCCCGCTTCCGCTCAAGGCTGAGTGCACCCCACATGAATGAGCGAACACACATACGCGCGTAGTCTCGTCCCGAGTGTTCGCCGCACCGGGGAAGGCCCCACCGAGAACGCGCTCCCGGGTCGTCCGACCCGGGGGCGGACCGCCGGGCCCGGTCGACCCACCGACTTTCGGCCACTGCAACTTCACATCGGAAGCGAGATTTCACCACCGTGACTGCTCTCACTCTCAGCACCGCCGCGGCGGCCGGCCTCAGGGCCGACGCGATCGTGATCGGTGTCGCCAAGGGCACCGGGTCCTCCGGCCCGGTCGTCGCGCCCGGCGCCGAGGCCGTGGACAAGGGGTACGACGGCAGGCTGGCCGGCGTCCTGGAGACTCTCGGCGCGTCCGGTGCCGAGGGCGAGGTGACGAAGCTCCCCGCACCGGCCGGCTTCAAGGCGCCGGTCGTGGTGGCGGTGGGCCTGGGCCCCCAGCCCGAGAAGGGCTCCGGCTACGACGCCGAGGCGCTGCGCAGGGCGGCCGGTGCCGCGGCGCGGGCCCTCGCCGGCTCCAGGAAGGCCGCGTTCGCGCTGCCGCTGGCGGACGCCGCCGACGCGGGCGCCGTCGCCGAGGGCGTGCTGCTCGGCGCGTACTCCTTCGACGCGTACAAGGACACCGCGGACAACTCCGGCTCGAAGAACGGCAAGAACGCCAAGAACGGCAAGGCGCCGCTCGCCGAGGCCGCGCTCCTTGGCACCAAGCCCCGCGACAAGGCGTACCGGGCCGCGCTGGAGCGGGCCACCGCGGTCGCCGAGGAGCTCAACCGCGCCCGCGACCTCGTCAACACCCCGCCGAACGACCTGAATCCGGAGGCGTTCGCGGCCGTCGCGCAGGCGGTGGCCAAGGAGCACGGCATCAAGGTGCAGGTGCTCGACGAGAAGGCGCTGGCCAAGGGCGGCTACGGCGGCATCCTCGGCGTCGGCGGCGGCTCGGCGTCCGCCCCGCGGCTGGTGAAGCTGTCGTACACCTCGTCGAAGGCGAAGAAGCACCTGGCGTTCGTCGGCAAGGGCATCACCTACGACTCGGGCGGCATCTCGCTGAAGCCGGCCGGCCACAACGAGACGATGAAGTGCGACATGAGCGGTGCGGCGGCGGTCTTCGCCGCGGTCGTCGCCGCCGCGCGGCTGGGTCTCGAGGTGAACGTCACCGGCTGGCTGGCGCTGGCCGAGAACATGCCCTCCGGTTCGGCGACCCGTCCGGGTGATGTGCTGCGCATGTACAGCGGCAAGACCGTGGAGGTGCTCAACACCGACGCGGAGGGCCGGCTGGTGCTGGCCGACGCGCTGTGGGCGGCCTCCCAGGAGAAGCCGGACGCGATCGTGGACGTGGCGACGCTGACCGGGGCGATGGTGCTGGCGCTGGGCAACCGCACGTTCGGGATCATGGCGAACGACGACGCCTTCCGCACCGCGGTGCACGAGGCCGCGGAGGAGGTCGGCGAGCCGGCCTGGCCGATGCCGCTGCCCGAGCACCTGCGCAAGGGCATGGAATCGGCCACCGCCGACATCGCCAACATGGGCGAGCGGATGGGCGGCGGCCTGGTCGCCGGCCTGTTCCTGAAGGAGTTCGTGGGCGAGGGCATCACCTGGGCGCACCTGGACATCGCCGGTCCGGCGTTCAATGAGGGCGGCCCGTTCGGGTACACGCCGAAGGGCGGGACCGGTTCCGGTGTGCGGACGCTGGTCCGGCTCGCCGAGCTGACGGCCGCCGGCGAGCTGGGCTGAGTCCGCGGGCGGACGCCGGGATCTCGCGTGCGGGTAGGGCGAGGTCCCGGCGTCGCCGGGCCCCCCGGGGGTGTCCGCTCGCACCGCTCGACGACGTGGGGTGTCTCACACACCTGCCCGGCGTCTCGTAGCGACGCGACAAGTGCGAAGATGGGGCTCGGCAGGACAGGGCCCCACCGAAGGGCCGAAAGCAAAGAGCGGCCGGACACCAGCCGCCGACCGGTCACTGGAGACCGGCGTGGCGCACATGCATGGAGGACGTGACGTGGCGAACGACGCCAGCACCGTTTTCGACCTAGTGATCCTCGGCGGTGGCAGCGGTGGATACGCCGCGGCCCTGCGCGGGGCGCAGCTGGGCCTGGACGTCGCCCTGATCGAGAAGGACAAGGTCGGCGGCACCTGCCTGCACCGAGGATGCATCCCCACCAAGGCCCTGCTGCACGCCGGCGAGATCGCCGACCAGGCCCGCGAGAGCGAGCAGTTCGGCGTGAAGGCCAGCTTCGAGGGCATCGACGTACCCGCCGTCCACAAGTACAAGGACGAGGTCATCTCCGGCCTGTACAAGGGTCTGCAGGGGCTGATCGCCTCCCGCAAGGTGACCTACATCGAGGGCGAGGGCCGGCTGTCCTCGCCCACTTCTGTGGATGTCAACGGGCAGCGCATCCAGGGCCGCCACATCCTGCTGGCGACCGGCTCGGTGCCGAAGTCGCTGCCGGGCCTGGAGATCGACGGCAACCGGATCATCTCCTCGGACCACGCCCTCGTCCTGGACCGCGTGCCGAAGTCCGCGATCGTCCTGGGCGGCGGCGTCATCGGCGTCGAGTTCGCCTCCGCGTGGAAGTCCTTCGGCGCGGACGTCACCATCATCGAGGGCCTGAAGCACCTCGTCCCGGTCGAGGACGAGAACTCCTCCAAGCTGCTGGAGCGCGCCTTCCGCAAGCGCGGCATCAAGTTCAACCTGGGCACCTTCTTCCAGAAGGCCGAGTACACCCAGGACGGTGTCAAGGTCACCCTCGCCGACGGCAAGGAGTTCGAGGCCGAGGTGCTGCTGGTGGCCGTCGGCCGCGGCCCGGTCTCGCAGGGCCTGGGCTACGAGGAGGCCGGGGTCGCCATGGACCGCGGCTACGTCCTCGTCGACGAGTACATGCGCACCAACGTGCCCACCATCTCCGCCGTCGGTGACCTGGTCCCGACCCTGCAGCTGGCGCACGTCGGCTTCGCGGAGGGCATCCTGGTCGCCGAGCGCCTGGCCGGTCTGAAGGTCGTGCCGATCGACTACGACGGTGTGCCGCGGGTGACCTACTGCCACCCGGAGGTCGCCTCCGTCGGCCTCACCGAGGCCAAGGCCAAGGAGATCTACGGCGCGGACAAGGTCGTGTCCCTGAAGTACAACCTCGCGGGCAACGGCAAGAGCAAGATCCTCAAGACCGCGGGCGAGATCAAGCTCGTCCAGGTCAAGGACGGTGCGGTGGTCGGCGTCCACATGGTCGGCGACCGTATGGGCGAGCAGGTCGGCGAGGCCCAGCTGATCTACAACTGGGAGGCGCTGCCGGCCGAGGTGGCCCAGCTCATCCACGCCCACCCGACGCAGAACGAGGCGCTCGGCGAGGCCCACCTGGCGCTGGCGGGCAAGCCGCTGCACTCCCACGACTGACGCTTCGCCGCGTCCGGGCGCGACGACACAGACTTCCGCACTTCCAAAGGAGCAACCGAAACCATGGCGGTTTCCGTAACCCTTCCGGCGCTCGGCGAGAGCGTCACCGAGGGCACTGTCACCCGTTGGCTGAAGGCCGAGGGCGAGCGCGTCGAGGCCGACGAGCCGCTGCTGGAGGTGTCGACGGACAAGGTCGACACCGAGATCCCGGCCCCCGCCTCCGGCGTGCTGTCCTCCATCAAGGTCGCCGAGGACGAGACGGTCGAGGTCGGCGCCGAGCTCGCGGTGATCGACGACGGCTCCGGCGCCCCCGCGGCCGAGCAGGCCCCGGCCGCCCAGCAGGCCGCCGAGCCGGCCCCCCAGCCCGCCGCTGCCGCCCCGTCCACCGAGCAGGCCGCTCCCGCCCCGGCGCCCACCGCCGAGGCCGCCGCCGGCGGCAGTTCCGCCCAGGGCACGGACGTGGTCCTGCCCGCGCTGGGCGAGTCCGTCACCGAGGGCACCGTCACCCGCTGGCTGAAGTCGGTCGGTGACACCGTCGAGGTTGACGAGCCGCTGCTGGAGGTGTCGACGGACAAGGTCGACACCGAGATCCCGGCCCCCGCCTCCGGCACGCTGCTGGAGATCGTGGTGGGCGAGGACGAGACCGCCGAGGTCGGTGCCAAGCTCGCCGTCATCGGTGAGGCGGGTGCCGCTCCGGCCGCCGCGCCTGCTCCGGCTCCGGCGGAGCCGGCCCCGGCCCCGGCGCAGCCCGAGCCCGCTCCGCAGC
>NZ_BAAAIZ010000047.1:15606-48956 GCF_039526425.1 Streptomyces thermospinosisporus | reverse complement strand
CCGGCCCCGGCGTCCGGCGGTCTCGACCCGCGCGGGCTCTGGCCGGACATCCTGGAGGCGGTCAAGAACCGCCGTCGCTTCACCTGGATCCTGCTCAGCCAGAACGCCCAGGTGAGCGGCTTCGACGGCACCATCCTCCAGCTCGGCTTCGTCAACGCGGGCGCCCGGGACAACTTCCTCAGCAGCGGCAGCGAGGACGTGCTGCGCCAGGCGCTGGCCGAGCAGTTCAACGTCCAGTGGAAGATCGAGGCGATCGTCGACCCGCCCGGCGGCGGGGGCTCCCCGCCCGCGGGCGGCCCCGGCGGTGGCCGTTACGGCGGCGGAGGCGGCGGCATCGGCTACGGGCCCGGCGGCGCGGGCGGCGCCTCCTACGGCGGCCCGGGCAGCGGCCCGGGCGCGGGCCCGGGTGGCGCACCAGGGGGCGGTCAGGGTCCCTCGGCGCCGCACAGCTCAGGCCCCGCGGCATCCGCCTCCGCGCCGAGCAGTCCGGCCGCCTCCGCCCCGGCGGCACCGCGGCCCGCCGCCCCGGAGGCGCCGACCCCGGTCTCGCCCGAGGACGACATCCCGGAGGACGACGACCCCGACCTGGACGAGTCCGCCCTCTCCGGGCAGGAGCTGATCATCAAGGAGCTGGGCGCGACGGTCGTCGAGGAGATCACGCACGAGTAGCGGCACCGGCATCGCCGGTGCTCGGAGGAAAGATCACCGGGGAGGAAAGATCACCGGGGTTCGGGGGAAAGTACAAAGGCCCTTCCCTCCCCTCTTCGGAAGCCCGCACAAAGCGATGCGCCCGGCTCCCGTTAGGCTGACCCCCGTGAAGGTCCTCGTCATCGGAACCGGCGCCCGCGAACACGCCCTGTGCCGCTCCCTGTCCCTCGACCCCGACGTCACCGCCCTGCACTGCGCCCCCGGCAACGCCGGCATCGCCGAGATCGCCGAACTGCACCAGGTCGACGCCCTGGACGGCGCCGCCGTCGCCGCGCTGGCCGGCCGGCTCGGTGCGGATCTCGTGGTGATCGGCCCGGAGGCGCCGCTCGTCGCCGGTGTCGCCGACGCCGTGCGCGAGGCGGGCATCCCCGTCTTCGGCCCGTCCAAGGAGGCCGCGCAGCTCGAGGGGTCCAAGGCCTTCGCCAAGGACGTGATGGCGGCGGCCGGTGTGCCCACGGCACGCTCCTACGTCTGCACCACCGCCGAGGAGGTGGCGTCCGCGCTCGACGCCTTCGGAGCCCCCTACGTCGTCAAGGACGACGGGCTCGCCGCCGGCAAGGGCGTGGTGGTCACCGACGACCTGGAGGCGGCCAAGGCGCACGCCGTCGCCTGCGACCGGGTGGTCATCGAGGAGTACCTCGACGGCCCGGAGGTCTCCCTGTTCGCCGTGACCGACGGCGAGACGGTGGTGCCGCTGCAGCCCGCCCAGGACTTCAAGCGCGCCCTGGACGGCGACCAGGGTCCGAACACCGGCGGCATGGGGGCGTACTCACCGCTGCCGTGGGCCGACCCGAAGCTGGTCGACGAGGTCAAGGAGACGGTGCTCCAGCCGACCGTCGACGAGCTGCGCCGGCGCGGGACGCCGTTCTCCGGCCTGCTCTACGCCGGTCTGGCGATCACCTCGCGCGGTGTGCGCGTGATCGAGTTCAACGCCCGCTTCGGCGACCCGGAGACCCAGGTCGTGCTGGCCCGGCTGAAGACCCCGCTCGCGGGGCTGCTGATGGCCGCCGCCACCGGCAACCTCGCCCACCTGGAGCCGCTGCGCTGGAGCGACGAGGCCGCGGTCACCGTCGTGGTCGCCTCCCGCAACTACCCGGGCACTCCGCGCACCGGTGACCCGATCACCGGCCTCGACGAGATCGCCGCCCAGGACGCGCCGCACACCTATGTGCTGCACGCGGGGACCCGCAAGGAGGGCGACAGCATCGTCAGCGCGGGCGGCAGGGTGCTCTCCGTGACGGCCACCGGCGCGGATCTCACCGAGGCCCGCGAGCGCGCCTACCGGTCGGTCGCGCGCATCCGGCTGGAGGGCTCCCAGCACCGCACGGACATCGCCGCGAAGGCCGCCGAGGCCGCGGCGCAGGGC
The DNA here is from genome assembly GCF_039526425.1 of Streptomyces thermospinosisporus. Classification (NCBI taxonomy): domain Bacteria; kingdom Bacillati; phylum Actinomycetota; class Actinomycetes; order Kitasatosporales; family Streptomycetaceae; genus Streptomyces; species Streptomyces thermospinosisporus. The sequence continues at coordinate 46,882 of NZ_BAAAIZ010000047.1, read as the reverse complement.
GCGTAAGCCGAGCAACGGCAGAGCAACGGCAGAGGAAAGGCGGAGGAAAGGCGCGCAAACCGGCACGCTCATCCGCACAACGCCCCAGGCCCCGGATCCGCCTCAGGATTCGGGGCCTGATCCTTGCTGTCCGTCATCCACCTTTCCCCAAAGCCATTCCATCGAGTGAGCGATGAGCTATCCGGCTGACGGGGGACGGGGCCCCAACTATGGTGCCGCGCAAGCGTTCCGGCACTTGGCCCACCGGCATTGCGATGTCAGTGGCGGGTGCCACAGTGGGGGAGTGAGCAAAGCCAGGACAGCGTCGGGACCGTCGGGAGGGGGTGAGGTCGGGTCATGAGCGGACACGGCATGGGTGTGGAGACGGGCGCACAGGCCGCGCGTTCCCGGGCGGTCGCCGTGCTGCGGGTGCGCAGCCGGGCCCTGGCCGTCGCCCTGCTGCCCGCCGCCGCTGCCGTGATCCTGCTCGCCGGCGGCTCCACGGGCCATCTGCCCGGCACGGGCTGGGACGTGGCCCGCTCGGTCGTCACCCCGGTCGCCGTCCTGGTCCTGCTGGCCGCCGCCGGGGTCGCCCTGGTCGTCGCCCGGTCCCGGCCCGCCGTGAGCCCCACGGTCGCGATCACCGAGGAGGCCGCCCCGGACCTGTACCGGATGGTGCGCGACCTCGCCGACCGCCTGGACGTCCCTCCCCCCTCGGCCATAGCGCTCACCCCGGACTGCGACAGCTGGCTGGAGGACCGCACCCACCCGGCGCACGACCCGCCGCCCGAGGCGGAGCACGACGACATAGCCGGCGCGGGCGAGGACCCGCCGCACCGCTCGCCCACCGCGCCGGTGCTGGTCATCGGCTCGCCGTTCCTGTGGTGGATGCGGGTCGGCGAGCTGCGCGCCGTCCTCGCGCCGGTGGTGGCCGGTACGGGGCCCTCTGCGCATCCGGACATAGCCGCGGCCCGGCGCTTCGTCCGCGGTCTCGACGCGGCAGTGGCCGTGGCCTCGGCGCCCGGCCGGGGGCCGGCGTACCGGGCGGTGCTCGCCGGTGTCGGCTGGGTGGCCCGCCTGCTGCTGCGCAGCTGCCGGGTGCATGCCGCGGAGATGGAGCGCGGGGTCGCCTCGGCGGCGGCCGAGCGTGCACAGGCTGTGGACTACGGTCTGCGGATCCTCGCCCAGGAGCAGGTGGGGCTGGCCTACGCGGGCTGGGACCGGCTGCTGACCCGGGTGGCGCTGCCCGCCTGGCGGATGGGCCGCTGGCCCTCCCGGCTGAACGCGGGCGTGGTGGCGGCCCTGACGGAGCTGTCCCGCCGGGACCGGCTGGCCGAGGGCTTCGCCTCCCGGCTCGGCGAGCGCCCCGCGTGCGACCTGCTGGAGGAGCCCGGCATGGTGGACGAGGCGACCTCGCTGCTCGCCGCCCGCCTGTTCCACGGCGGCCCCGCCGACCCCGACCAGGACTGGTCACCGGTCCACTGGGCCGACTACCCGGAGGAGGTCGTCGACCGCAAATGGCGCGCCGACGCGGCCCGCCTGCACCGCGTCCTGGACACCCTCGGCGTCCGCCCCGCCCCCGCAGACGACCCTCCGGGTTCCGCTGCTCCGACCCTCTCCCGCGTCCTCGAGCACCTGACGACCCCGTCGGCCCAGGACCGGTCCCCCACACCGGCCGACGCGACCGGCGCCACGCCCGCGGCCCAGGACACGGCGCCCGCTGCCCCGGCCCGCGCAGCCCAGCCCCCAGCCGCCGCGGCCCCCGCGACCTCCGACTCTGCGACCTCGGCCTCGGCCTCGACCTCCACCTCCGCGACCCCGGCCCCCGCGGCCTCGACCTCCGCGACCTCGCCCCCCGCGCGTCCCGGCCCGGCCGGCCACGACCCCGCCGCACCCGCAACCGCACCCGCCCACATCGCCGACCCGGCTTCCCCGCCGCCGTCCCCCTCCCCGTCGCCGTCGGCACCCATGCCGTCCCCCTCGCTCCCGTCCGCCCCGTCCGCTGCCGTCGCGGACGACGACGAGGAGCTCGCCCCGACCACCCCGAGAAGCGCCGCCCTGGCGGCCCGCCTCAGCGCCGAGCTGGCCCGTGAGGAGGCCGCCGCCGGCACCGCCCGCGCCACCCGGGGCGCCTCCGCCGAGCCGGGCCCGGAGGCCGGAGCGCTCTGGGACGACCGAGCCCTGCCCCTCTTCCCGCTCCAGCCCCGGCGCACCCCGCGCGAGCTTCTGGCCGACCACATCACCGCGATGGTGTGCTGCGCGGCGATGGACACGGCGGGCGCGGTGCCCGGCCTGGACTGGCTGGACGGGCCGGTCCTCCTGGTCAGCGGCGAGCGCGCCCCCGACCTGTCCCCGCAGGTCCTCACCCTGATCGAGAGCGGCGACCCCTCCGCGCTGCGGCTGTGGCTGACCCGGCAGGGCATACGCCCGGAGAAGACCGTCCGCCTCGTCTGAGCCGTCCCCGCCGGCCGGCCTCTCGGAGCCCACCCTTCCGCTTTCGGTCAATTCGCGACGAACGGTGACGGAGCACGTGCGCAATGTGATGTGCTGGGACCGTTCGTGCTCAGTGGCAAGGGCGCGCGACATACGACAAACACATAATGGCGGAGGGGAGTTGCCATGGGTTCACAGCGGATCCGCCGCTGGGAGTCCGGAGCGATGGCGCATGCCGTGACGGACCCTTTCGGGCAGGGTCCCCTCCCGTGGCTGCGCGGCAGCGAGACGTACGTCGACGAGACCGGCAAGCTCGTCCCCTGGTACGTGGACCCCGACCCTGAGACGCACGCCCCGCGGCGCCCCGGCGCACCGAGGATTCCCGCCCCGCGCCGCTCCTCCGGGCCCCGCGCCGCCGACGACGTGCACCGCCAGATCAAGGGCTTCGCCTCCACCGGAGGCGTCGCGCCCGGCGAGGCGATCGACTTCCACATCACCGTCGACCCGCCCCAGGACTTCGACGTCGACATCTACCGCATCGGCCACTACGCCGGACACGGCGCCACCAAGATCACCTCCAGTCCCCGGCTCTCCGGCATCGTGCAGCCGCCGCCGCTCACCGCCGACCGCACGGTCTCCTGCCACCACTGGTGGCTGTCCTGGCGGCTGCCCGTCCCCTCGTACTGGAGCAACGGCGCCTATGTGGCGGTCCTGACCACCGCTGACGGCTACCGCTCCCACGTCCCCTTCACCGTCCGCGACGACCGCCCGGCCGACCTGCTCCTGGTCCTGCCCGACATCACCTGGCAGGCGTACAACCTCTACCCCGAGGACGGCCGCACCGGCGCCAGCTTCTACCACGCCTGGGACGAGCAGGGCCGCCTCCTCGGCGAGGCCGACGCCGCCACCACCGTCTCCTTCGACCGGCCCTACGCGGGCGCCGGCCTGCCGCTGCACATCGGGCACGCCTACGACGTCATCCGCTGGGCCGAGCGCTACGGCTACGACCTCGCCTACGCCGACGCCCGCGATCTGCACGCCGGCCGGATCGACCCCGCCCGCTACCGGGGCATCCTCTTCCCCGGCCACGACGAGTACTGGTCGCAGCCCATGCGCAGCGCCGCGGAGCACGCCCGCGACCAGGGCACCTCCCTGGTCTTCCTGTCCGCCAACACCCTGTACTGGCAGGTGGAGCTGGCCCCGGCCCCCACCGGAGCCCCTGACCGGCTGCTGACCTGCCGCAAACGCCGGGGGCCCGGCCGGCCGGCGCTGTGGAGGGAGAGCGACCGCGCGGAGCAGCAGCTGCTGGGCATCCAGTACGAAGGCCACGTCCCCGAGCCGCACCCGCTGATCGTCCGCAACGCCGGTCACTGGCTGTGGGAGGCGACCGGGGCGCACGAGGGCGAGGAGATCGAGGGCCTGGTCGCGGGCGAGGCCGACCGCTACTTCCCGCGCACGCCGCTGCCCGAACACGAGGAGCGGGTGCTCCTTGCGCACTCCCCGTACACCGACCGCCACGGCGCCCGCCGCCACCAGGAGACGTCCCTGTACCAGGCGCCCTCCGGCGCCTGGGTCTTCGCCTCGGGCACCTTCGCCTGGTCCCCGGCCCTGGACCGGCCCGGCCATGCCGACCCGCGCATCCAGCGCGCCACCGCCAACCTTCTCGACCGCATCTGCAAACGCGACTGAGCCCGGGCCGCGGGTCCCGCTGTACGGGGCGTTCCTCCCGTACGGGAGAATCGGGGCATTGGACAGAACCACGGGGAGGAACCGTGTCCGGATTCGTCGAGAAGCCCGAGCCGATCCAGGTGCCGGGTCTGGTGCACTTGCACACCGGCAAGGTGCGCGAGCTGTACCGGAACGAGGCGGGCGACCTCGTGATGGTCGCCAGCGACCGCATCTCCGCCTACGACTGGGTGCTGCCGACCGAGATCCCCGACAAGGGCCGGGTGCTCACCCAGCTGTCCCTGTGGTGGTTCGACCAGCTCGCCGACCTGGTCCCGAACCACGTCCTGAGCACCGAGCTGCCCGAGCACGCCCCCGCCGACTGGGCCGGCCGCACCCTGGTCTGCAAGTCGCTGGACATGGTCCCGGTGGAGTGCGTGGCCCGCGGCTACCTCACCGGCTCGGGCCTCGCCGAGTACAACGAGTCCCGCACGGTCTGCGGGCTCGCCCTGCCCGAGGGCCTGGTGGACGGCTCGGAGCTGCCCGCGCCGATCTTCACCCCGGCCACCAAGGCGGCCGTCGGCGAGCACGACGAGAACGTCTCCTACGAGGAGGTGGCCCGCCAGGTCGGCGCCGACACCGCGGCCCGGCTGCGCCAGGCGACGCTGGCCGCCTACTCCCGCGCCCGGGACATCGCCCGCGACCGGGGGATCATCCTCGCCGACACCAAGTTCGAGTTCGGCTTCGACGGCGACGAGCTGGTCATCGCCGACGAGGTGCTCACCCCCGACTCCTCCCGCTTCTGGCCGGCCGAGCAGTGGGAGCCGGGCCGCCCGCAGCCGTCGTTCGACAAGCAGTACGTCCGCGACTGGCTGACCTCGCCCGAGTCCGGCTGGGACCGCAAGAGCGAGCAGCCCCCGCCTCCCCTGCCGGAGAAGGTCGTGGAGGCGACGCGCGCCAAGTACATCGAGGCCTACGAGCGCCTCACCGGCGTCACCTGGAGCTGAGCCCCGCCGCCGCAGCAGGGGGCGGTACGACGAAGGCCCCGGTCGGTGACCGGGGCCTTCACTGCGAGCGGACGACGAGGCTCGAACTCGCGACCTCAACCTTGGCAAGGTTGCGCTCTACCAACTGAGCTACGTCCGCGTTGCGCCGTGGCGCGAGAGCAACTATACCCAACCTCGCTCGCGGGCGAGACGTACCGCCGCATGACGGTTCTCCGCCCCGAGCTTGGAGACGGCCGAGGAGAGATAGTTCCGCACGGTGCCCTGGCTGAGCGCGGCCCGCTCGGCGATCTCCGCCACGGGCGCACCGTCGGCGGCCAGTTCCAGCACCTCGGCCTCGCGCGCGGTGAGCGGCGAGTCACCCGCGGCGATCGCGTCCGCGGCCAACTCCGGATCCACATGACGGTTTCCGGCGTGCACCGTGCGGATGATCTCCGCCAGCCGCTGGGCGCTGACGGTCTTCGGCACGAAGCCGCGCACACCCGCCGCGAGCGCCCGCTTGAGATGCCCGGGGCGGCCGTGGCTGGTCACGATCATGACCTGGCAGGACGGCAGTTCGGCGCGCAGCGATGTGGCGACCTTCACACCGTCCGCGCCGGGCATCTGCAGATCCAGAACGGTCACATCGGGTTCATGGGCCCGCGCCATCGCCAGCGCCTCCGGCCCGGACGCCGCCTCGGCGACCACGACCAGGTCGTCCTCCAGCGACAGCAGCGCCGCCAGCGCCCCCCGGATCAGATGCTCGTCGTCGGCGAGCAGCACCCGCACCCGCTCGCTCACACGACCACCGCCGTCAGCGGCACCTCTGCCACCACCGCCAGGTCGAGGCGCCGCCGTTCGCCCCCGGACAGCTGCTTGACGCGTACGCCGCTCTTCCCTGTGAGCCCGACGCGCTCCAGCACGTCGGCCGGCGGGCGTGCCCCGCTCACGCACCCGGCCCACACCGCGCGGTCTCCGTGACGGTCAGGTCGGACGGGAAGCCGCCCTCCTGGAGCATGACCCCGGTCCGCGGCCGGACGACGGCCCGCTCGGCGAAGGGGTCGTGGCCCAGCACCCGCACCCGTCCCCCGGTGGGCGGGGCGAGCCCCTCCAGCAGTTCGACGGTGGAGGTCTTGCCCGCGCCGTTGGTGCCGAGCAGCGCGAAGATCTCACCGCGGCCCACCGAGAAGGTGATGCCGCGCACCGCCTCGAACCCGCCCCCGTAGACACGCCGCAGGTCGGTGACCTCGATCACGTGCTCGTGTTCGTTCGCTCTCATGGCTTCAGCGTCCCGGCCGGCGGACCGCCGCGGCAGTGCGCGCTGTCATCACCGGACATGACAAATGTCAGATGGCGAGCGCCGAGAGCCCGCAGTCGGTCAGAAGCGGGCAACTCCGGTACGGGAACGCCGGAACACGAAAAGACCCCGGCCCAATGGACCGGGGTCTCATTCCCGAGCGGACGACGAGGCTCGAACTCGCGACCTCAACCTTGGCAAGGTTGCGCTCTACCAACTGAGCTACGTCCGCATTGCCTCCGACCAGCTTTCACCGGTCGGTGCGAGCACCAGCCTACCTGATCCACCACAGTGGTCGGTACGCGATGCAGAGCGGGTGACAGGAATTGCACACTGCGCCTTCCCCCTGGAAGGGGGATGTTCTACTACTGAACTACACCCGCCTGGCTGACCGGGCCGGGCCCCTGAGGCCTTGCCCGTCGGCGTGTCCCCGACTCTAGCTGATCAGCAGGGGTGCTGCGCAAGTCGGTTGCCCGCCAGGGCCGCTGAGGCCCCGTCGGACCGCCGACCGGGGCCGCACCGCCGGGGCCGCGCCATCGAGGGAGCCTCACTGCCCTGCGATCACGGCGCCGCACTCCACTCATCACGGCGCCGCACTCCACTCATCACGGCGCCGCACTCCACTCATCACGGCGCCGCACTCCACTCATCACGGCGCCGCACTCCACTCATCACGGCGCCGCACTCATCACGGCGCCGCACTCATCACGGCGCCGCACTCATCACTGCGCCGCACTCATCACTGCGCCGCGCTCACTGCGCCGCGCTCACTGCGCCGCGGCGAACGCCTCGTAGATCTTCTTCGGGATCCGGCCGCGTGCGGGCACGTCCATGCGGTTGGCCTGCGCCCAGGCGCGCACCGCCGCCGGGTCGGGGGCGACCTGCGTCTGCCGGTAGGCCTTGCCGGAGCGCGAGCGCTTGCGGCCGGCCTGCACATACGGGGCCAGCGCGGACCGCAGCTTGGCCGCATTGGCTTCATTGAGGTCGATCTCATACGACTTGCCGTCGAGTCCGAAGGCGATCGTCTCCGCCGCTTCCGAGCCGTCGATGTCGTCAAAGAGAGTGACCACGACCTTCTGCGCCACGAATATCGGTCCCTTCCGGAGCACGGCATACAGCTCAGCTGCGATGACGTGCCGACTTGTCGGTTATTGCCAATTCATTTCTACCGCGCGCGGCAATGGAATGTGAAGCCCGACTAAAACGCTCCGCGTGTCCGCGTGCAATGGGTATCACGAATCATTCGGCAATCTATCCCTGATTTTTTCTCGGGTGACCTCTTCGGTGCCCGATCGTGATGACGCTCACGTAGTTTCCTACAACTCTACTCGCGTAGAAATTTTGTACGGGTAGTCTGAAGGAACCTGCTCAGCACCACACACCGGGAGTGCCAGTGGCACGCGTCGTAGTCGACGTCATGCTCAAGCCGGAGATCCTCGACCCCCAGGGCCAGGCGGTGCAGCGCGCACTGCCGCGGCTCGGTTTCGAAGGGATCTCGGACGTCCGTCAGGGAAAGCGTTTCGAACTGGAAGTTGACGGGCCGGTCGACGAGGCCGCGCTCGCCCGCATCCATGATCTTGCGGAATCCTTCCTCGCCAACACCGTGATCGAGGACTTCACCGTGCGGGTGGAGTCCGAAGAGGCAGTCGCGGAGGCCGCGAAGTGACCGCTCGTATCGGCGTCGTCACTTTCCCGGGCAGCCTCGACGACCGGGACACGCAGCGCGCGATCCGACTGGCCGGCGCCGAACCCGTGGCGCTGTGGCACAAGGACAAGGACCTCAAGCAGGTCGACGCCGTGGTGCTGTGCGGCGGTTTCTCCTACGGCGACTATCTGCGCGCCGGGGCCATCGCCCGCTTCTCGCCGGTGATGGACACCGTCATCGAGCAGGCCAGGGCCGGCCTCCCCGTGCTCGGCATCTGCAACGGCTTCCAGATCCTCACCGAGGCCCATCTGCTGCCCGGGGCCATGCTCGGCAACGACCACCTGCACTTCATCTGCCGTGACCAGAAGCTGCGGGTGGAGAACGCGAGCACGGCCTGGACCAGCGACTACGAGCAGGGCCAGGAGATCCACATCCCGCTGAAGAACATGGACGGCCGCTATGTGGCCGACCGGTACACGCTGGACAAGCTGGAGGCCGAGGGCCGCGTCGCCTTCCGCTACCTGGACTTCAACCCCAACGGCTCGCTCAACGACATCGCCGGCATCACCAACGAGGCGGGCAATGTCGTCGGCCTGATGCCGCACCCCGAGCACGCCGTGGAGCCGCTGATCGGTACCGGCCGTACCGACGGGCTGCCGTTCTTCACCTCGATCCTCAAGAAGCTGGTCAACGCATGAGCCGGACTCCTCTGGACACGGTCGAGCACGCGGCCGCGACCCCCGACGTCGAGCTGCCCTGGGCCGAACTCGGCCTGAAGAAGGACGAGTACGAGCGGATCGTCGAGATCCTGGGCCGCCGCCCCACCGGCGCCGAGCTCGCCATGTACTCGGTGATGTGGTCCGAGCACTGCTCGTACAAGTCCTCCAAGGTCCACCTCCGCCAGTTCGGCGAGAAGGCCCCCGAGAACGACGCCCTGCTCGTCGGCATCGGTGAGAACGCCGGCGTCGTCGACGTCGGCCAGGGCTACGCGGTCACCTTCAAGGTCGAGTCGCACAACCACCCGTCCTACGTCGAGCCCTACCAGGGCGCGGCCACCGGCGTCGGCGGCATCGTCCGCGACATCATCGCCATGGGCGCCCGCCCGGTCGCCGTGGTCGACCCGCTGCGCTTCGGCGCCGCCGACCACCCCGACACCAAGCGCGTGCTGCCCGGCGTCGTCGCCGGCATCGCCGGCTACGGCAACTGCCTGGGCCTGCCCAACATCGGCGGCGAGGTCGTCTTCGACGCCTGCTATCAGGGCAACCCGCTGGTCAACGCCGGCTGCATCGGCGTGATGCGGCACGAGGACATCCACCTGGCCAAGGCCTCCGGCGCCGGCAACAAGGTCATCCTGTACGGCGCCCGGACCGGCGGCGACGGCATCGGCGGCGCCTCGATCCTCGCCTCGGAGACCTTCGACGACGCCAAGCCGTCCAAGCGCCCCGCCGTGCAGGTCGGCGACCCCTTCCAGGAGAAGCTGCTCATCGAGTGCACCCTGGAGGCGTTCAAGGAGAAGCTGGTCGTCGGCATCCAGGACCTCGGCGCGGCCGGTCTGTCCTGCGCCACGTCCGAGCTGGCGTCCAACGGCTCCGGCGGCATGCGCGTCACGCTGGACGACGTGCCGCTGCGCGACTCCACGCTCTCGCCGGAGGAGATCCTCATGAGCGAGTCGCAGGAGCGCATGTGCGCGGTCGTGGAGCCCGACAAGGTCGACCGCTTCCTGGAGATCTGCGACAAGTGGGACGTGATCGCCACCGTCATCGGTGAGGTCACCGACGGCGACCGCCTGGAGATCTACTGGCACGGCGAGAAGATCGTCGACGTCGACCCGCGCACCGTGGCCCACGAGGGCCCCACCTACGAGCGCCCCTACGCCCGCCCGGCCTGGCAGGACGAGCTGCAGGCGGACGACGCCGGCAAGCTGCCCCGCCCGCAGTCGGGCGAGGAGCTCAAGGAGCAGGTCCTCAAGCTGGTCGGCTCGCCGAACCAGGCGTCCAAGCAGTGGATCACCCAGCAGTACGACCACTTCGTGCAGGGCAACACCGTGCTGGCCATGCCGGAGGACTCCGGCATGATCCGGATCGACGAGGAGAGCGGCCTCGGCGTGGCGATCGCCACCGACGGCAACGGCCGGTACGCCAAGCTCGACCCGTACACCGGCGCCCAGCTGGCCCTCGCCGAGGCCTACCGCAATGTGGCCACCACCGGCGCCAAGCCGCTCGCGGTCTCCGACTGCCTGAACTTCGGCTCGCCCGAGGACCCGGCGGTGATGTGGCAGTTCGCCGAGGCCGTGCGCGGTCTCGCCGACGCCTGCCGGCAGCTCGGCACGCCGGTGACCGGCGGCAATGTCTCGCTCTACAACCAGACGGGCGAGGCCGCCATCCACCCGACCCCGGTCGTGGCCGTCCTCGGCGTCATCGACGACGTGGCCCGCCGCACCCCGGTCGCCTTCCAGGAGGAGGGCCAGCTGCTGTACCTCCTCGGCGACACCCGTGAGGAGTTCGGCGGCTCGGCCTGGTCCCAGGTCATCCACGACCACCTCGGCGGACTGCCGCCGAAGGTCGACCTGGAGCGCGAGCGGCTGCTGGCCGAGATCCTGATCTCCGCCTCCCGCGACGGCATGATCGACTCCGCGCACGACCTGTCCGACGGCGGCCTGATCCAGGCGGTCGTGGAGTCCGCGCTGCTCGGCGACAAGGGCGCGCGGCTGGTCGTCCCGGACGGGCTGGACGCGTTCACCTTCCTGTTCTCCGAGTCGGCGGGCCGCGCGGTCGTCGCCGTGCCGCGCTCGGAGGAGCTGCGGTTCACCGACATGTGCCGCGCGCGGAACCTGCCCGCCACCCGCATCGGCGTCGTCGACGGCGACACGGTCGAGGTGCAGGGCGAGTTCACGCTCACCCTCCAGGAGCTGCGCAAGGCCCACGAGGAGACGATCCCGGCGCTGCTGGCGTAGCCGTCCCACCCGAACGGCCTCCGTACGCACCGCTCGAAGCCCCGTCCCGGTCCGCCGGGACGGGGCTTCGGCGTTCCCGGGCCCGGATCCGAGCGGCGACCTCGCTTGCACGTAATTACGTACTTCCGTAATCTCGTAGCCGTGGAACTCGAAGTACGCGTCGCCGATCTCGAACGCCGTATCGCGGCACTGGAGGACGCCGAACGCCGCGCACCGCGCCTCGGGGAGGGGGACTTCTGGGCCCTGGACGGGCTGAAGGCCCAGCTCGCGGAGCTGCGGGCGGACGACGGGGGCGTGCTGTTCACCGGCGCGGTCCGGCTGCCGACCGGGGAGCGCTGGGAGTGGCAGCACGGCGCCCTCACCGAGGGCCTGCTGGACGACGACTGGCCGGCCGCCGCGGACGCGCTGGCCGCGCTCGGTCACCCGGTGCGGCTGCGGCTGCTGAGGGAGATCCTCGGCGGCCGTCGCACCGCGGCCGAACTGGCGGAACTGGAAGGGGTCGGCACGACCGGCCAGATCTATCACCACCTGCGCCAGCTCACCGCCGCCGGCTGGCTGCACACCACCGGCCGGGGCCGCCACGAGGTGCCCGGGACCAGGGTCGTGCCGCTGCTGGTGGTGCTCTCCGCGGCGCGCAACTGACCGCACGGGCCAGGCACGGAGCCGAAGGGCCCGAGGCAAGGCGCGGAACTGACGTGACCGACACACAGGGATGAGCCATGACCATGACCGCACGCAAGCTCGTCAAGACCGCCTACCGCGCCCTGCTGATCGTCTTCTTCGGCCTGGTGATCGCCCATGCCGCGCTGGACCTCGGCCACCCGGTGTGGTGGGACTTCACCACGCTCCTCCTCGCCTATGCGCTGCTCATAGCCGCGGGCCGCTGGGGCGGAGCCCCCGACAGCCCCCGCAACGCCCGTGAGCCCGTCGAGGTGGAGCCCCCGGTCACCGGCCGCTGGATCGCGATGAACAGCCCGGCCGACCGCACCCCGAGCCACCACACCCACGCCTACGGCCAGACCTTCGCCATCGACGTCGTCGCCGAGCCCGAGCCCGGCTCCCGTCCGGCGTTCCGCGCGCTGTGGCCCGTGGCCCGCCGGGGCGGCGACTTCCCCGCCTTCGGCGCCCCGCTGCACGCCGTGGCCGACGCCACCGTCGTACGCGCCACCGACCGGGCCCGCGACCACCTCAGCCGCAACTCGCTGCCCGCGCTGGCCTACCTGATGATCCTCGAGGCCAACGTCCGGGACCTGCTCGGAGCCGGCAAGATCCTCGGCAATCACCTCATCCTCGACCTCGGCGACGGCACCTGCGCGCTCTACGCCCACCTCCGGCGCGGCTCCCTCACCGTCCGCGAGGGCGACCGGGTGCGCGCCGGACAGGTCCTCGCCCAGGTCGGCAACTCCGGCAACTCCACCGAGCCCCACCTGCACTTCCAGCTGATGGACCACGCCGACCCGGACATCGCGCGCGGCATCCCCTTCACCTGGCGCGGCATCGGCGTCCCCCGCAACAACGAGGTGTTCGAAGTACCCGCAGCACCCGCACCGAAGGCCGGCACCCCGGCATAGGCTGCCGCCATGCCACCGGCCAAGAAGCGCACCCGCTCCTACGACTACGCCAAGATCCGCGCCGCCGTCCTGGCCCAGTTCGGGAACGTCCGCCGTGCCGTGCAGGGACTCGACGAGGCGCAGCTCGCCCTGCCCACCCGGCTCGGCGACTGGACGGTCCGGGAGCTGGCCGTGCACCTGACGATGGGCGTGGACACGGTCCGCCGGGGCCTGGAGCGCGAGGAGCCCGCCAGGGCCGAGCTGACCCTGCTGGACTGGCCGTCCGCCACCGCCCGCGGCTCCGAGGTCATCGCCGAGGGCGCCCGGGACCTGGCCGCCGCCCGGCCCGACCTGGACGCCCTCTACGCGGAGACCGAGGAGCGCCTGGTGAAGGCGCTGGACCAGGCGCCCGGGGACCGGCTGATCGCCGTCCGCACCGGCGCCATGACCCTCGCCGACTTCCTGGTGACCCGCACCGTGGAGCTGGTCGTGCACACCGACGACCTCAACGCCGCCGTGCCCGGCCTGGACGTCCCGCAGGAGCGGCAGGCACTCGCCGCCTGTACCCGGCTGCTGGCCGACGCGCTCGCCGCGCGGGTGCCCGGCGGGGCCACCGAGGTGCGGATCCCGCCGTTCGCGGTGGTGCAGTGCATCGAGGGGCCCCGGCACACCCGCGGCACCCCGCCGAACGTCGTGGAGACCGACCCGCTGACCTGGATCCGGCTGGCCACCGGTCGCACCACCTGGGCGGACGCGGTGTCCGAGGCGCGGGTCAGCGCCAGCGGCGAGCGGGCGGACCTCAGCCCGTACCTGCCGCTGATGGGCTGACCGGACCCGATCGGTCAGGACCGGTCGGGTCCGGGCCGATCGGCCAGGACCGGTCGGCGGGGGTGGAACGGGGGTGGAACCAGCCGCTCCGCCCCTCCGTCGAATCAGCATGTACAGGCAGAAGCGGCACACGCAGCGCACGATCCTCACGGCGGCCGTCGCCGCGCTCGTACCGCTGGCGGTGGCCTGCGGCAGCGAGAAGAGCGGGACCGGTGAAAAGGCGGTTGGCGGCAGCAGCTCGGCCGAGCCCGCGGCGGCCGTCACCGGAGTCCGCTGGAGCATCGACAGCGTCACCGTCGACGGCACCACCCACCGCGCGCCCTCCGACGCGCACGTCACCATCGAGGCGGGCGGACGCTCCGAGGGCAGCTACGGCTGCAACACCTTCAGCGCCCGCACCGAGGGCGAGGGCGACCGCATCCGGCTCAGCGATCCGACGGCGACCGAGCGGGCCTGCGAGGGCAGGCCGATGGCCTTCGAGAACACCCTCGCCCGCACCCTCACCGACGGCGGGGAACTCAAGACCGAGGTGAACGACGGTTGGCTGACCCTCACCACCTCCGACGGGGCCACGATCCGCCTGACCAGGAGCAAGGACGCCCCGCTGCAGGGCACCGAGTGGACCGTCACCACCCCGGCGGCCGGCAGCCGCGCCCACCTCACCTTCGACCCCAGGAAGGACACGGTCTCGGGCAGCCTCGGCTGCAACGAGGTGAACGCCAGGGCCACGGTGCGCGACGGCCGTATCACCCTCGGCGTGCCGGCCGTGACCCGAATGATGTGCGAAGACTCACTCATGGACAGTGAACGCACGCTGATGAAACTGTTCGACAGCACGGTCGAGTACCGGATCGATCATCGGACGCTTACCCTGACCAGCGAAAACGGCACCAGCGTCCGGGCCGTCGCCGAGCGGTGAACCACTGAGGGGGCCGCATCCCCATTTCGGAGCAGTGCCCGGCCTCGCCTACACTCGAAGGCGTGCCACGTGGTGACGGACGACTCAACCACGACCTGCTCCCCGGCGAGAAGGGCCCCCAGGACGCATGTGGCGTCTTCGGAGTCTGGGCTCCGGGCGAAGAGGTCGCCAAGCTCACGTACTTCGGGCTCTACGCCCTCCAGCATCGGGGTCAGGAATCCGCGGGTATCGCGGTCAGCAACGGCTCCCAGATCCTCGTCTTCAAGGACATGGGCCTGGTCTCCCAGGTCTTCGACGAGACCTCGCTCGGTTCCCTCCAGGGTCACATCGCGGTCGGACACGCCCGCTACTCGACCACCGGTGCCTCCGTGTGGGAGAACGCCCAGCCGACCTTCCGTGCCACCGCGCACGGCTCCATCGCGCTCGGCCACAACGGCAACCTGGTCAACACGGCCGAGCTCGCCGAGCTGGTCGCCGAGCTGCCCCAGGACAACGGCCGCGCCCCCAAGGTGGCGGCCACCAACGACACCGACCTGATCACCGCCCTGCTGGCCGGCCAGCGCGCCGCCGACGGCGAGCCGGTGACCGTGGAGCAGGCCGCGCATGTGGTCCTCCCGCAGGTCAAGGGCGCCTTCAGCCTCGTCTTCATGGACGAGAACACCCTGTACGCGGCCCGCGACCCGCAGGGCATCCGCCCGCTGGTCCTCGGCCGTCTGGAGCGCGGCTGGGTGGTCGCCTCCGAGTCCGCCGCCCTCGACATCGTCGGCGCCGCCTATGTCCGCGAGATCGAGCCGGGTGAGTTCGTCGCCATCGACCAGAACGGTCTGCGCACCTCCCGATTCGCGGAAGCGAAGCCCAAGGGGTGCGTCTTCGAGTACGTGTACCTGGCCCGCCCGGACACCGACATCGCCGGCCGGAACGTGTACCTCTCGCGGGTCGAGATGGGCCGCCGGCTCGCCAAGGAGTCCCCGGTCGAGGCCGATCTGGTGATACCCACCCCGGAGTCCGGCACCCCGGCCGCCATCGGCTACGCGGAGGCCTCCGGCATCCCGTTCGGGGCCGGCCTGGTGAAGAACGCCTACGTCGGCCGCACCTTCATCCAGCCCTCGCAGACCATCCGCCAGCTCGGCATCCGCCTGAAGCTGAACCCGCTCAAGGAAGTCATCAAGGGCAAGCGCCTGGTCGTCGTCGACGACTCGATCGTGCGCGGCAACACCCAGCGCGCCCTGGTCCGCATGCTCCGCGAGGCGGGCGCCGCCGAGGTCCACATCCGGATCTCCTCGCCGCCCGTGAAGTGGCCCTGCTTCTTCGGCATCGACTTCGCCACCCGCGCGGAGCTCATCGCGAACGGCATGACCATCGAGGAGATCGGCACCTCGCTCGGCGCCGACTCCCTGGCGTACATCTCCCTCGACGGCATGATCGAGGCGACCACCATCGCCAAGCCCAACCTGTGCCGCGCCTGCTTCGACGGCGAGTACCCGATGGACCTGCCCGACCCCGAGCTGCTCGGCAAGCAGCTGCTGGAGACGGAGCTGGCCGCCGGTCCGGCCGCCACCGCCGCGGTCGACGCGATCCGCCGCCCGTAAGCCCGTACGTCCCACCCGAGCGAAAGATCCCAGGCAATGTCTGAGACATCCACCGGTGCCTCCGGTGCGTCCTACGCGGCTGCAGGCGTCGACATCGAGGCGGGCGACCGCGCCGTCGAGCTGATGAAGGAGTGGGTGAGGAAGGCCCGGCGCCCCGAGGTCCTCGGCGGCCTCGGCGGCTTCGCCGGCCTCTTCGACGCCTCCGCCCTCAAGCGCTACGAGCGGCCCCTGCTCGCCTCCGCCACGGACGGCGTGGGCACCAAGGTCGACATCGCCCGGCAGCTCGGCGTCTACGACACCGTCGGTCACGACCTGGTCGCCATGGTCATGGACGACATCGTGGTGTGCGGGGCCGAGCCGCTGTTCATGACCGACTACATCTGCGTCGGCAAGGTCCACCCCGAGCGGGTCGCCGCCATCGTCAAGGGCATCGCCGAGGGCTGTGTGCTGGCCGGCTGCGCCCTGGTCGGCGGTGAGACGGCCGAACACCCCGGCCTGCTGGGTCCGGACGACTTCGACCTCGCCGGCGCCGGTACGGGCGTCGTGGAGGCCGACCGGGTGCTCGGCGCGGACCGCATCCGAACGGGTGACGCGGTGATCGCCATGGCGTCGTCCGGGCTTCACTCCAACGGGTACTCCCTGGTCCGGCATGTGCTGCTGAACCAGGCCGGGCTCGCCCTGGACACCCGGATCGAGGAGTTCGGCCGCACCCTCGGCGAGGAGCTGCTGGAGCCGACCAAGATCTACTCGCTGGACTGCCTGGCACTGATGCGCACCACCGAGGTGCACGCCTTCAGCCACGTCACCGGCGGCGGGCTCGCGGCCAACCTGGCCCGGGTCATCCCCGACGACCTGCACGCGGTCGTCGACCGGTCCACCTGGACCCCGGCCCCGGTCTTCGACCTGGTCGGCCGGACGGGTCCGGTGGAGCGGCTGGAGCTGGAGAGGACCCTGAACATGGGCGTCGGCATGATCGCGATCGTGCCCCAGGAGTCCGTCGACGTGGCGCTGACCACCCTGGCCGACCGCGGTGTGGACGCCTGGGTGGCCGGCGAGATCACCGAACGCGGCGACCACGACACGGGCGCGGCGCTGGTGGGCGACTACGCCGGCTGATCACCGGGGGGGGGGCTGCCTGCTCCCGGGCCGGTGGCCCGGGCAGCGGGCAGCACGAAACCCGGTCGGTGACCTCAGGTCCCGACCGGGCCGATGCTCAATGCAAGGTCAAGCGCCGCGACGCTGCTGCGAGGACTGGTCGTCCTCGTCCTCCTCGTCGTCCTCGTAGAGGTCGGCGTACTTGGCGTACAGGTCGTCGTCGTGCTCATCGTCCGCGAAGTGGTCGCCGTTCGGCGACTGGTTCGACGTCGATGCGCCCAGCTCCTCGGCCAGGCGTGCGAGGTCCGTCCCACCGCTGTTGTACTTCAGCTGGCGGGCGACCTTCGTCTGCTTGGCCTTGGCCCGGCCGCGCCCCATGGCTCGACCCCCTCAACGACGGGGCTCGACGGCCCCAGAGTCTGACACGCGTTCATGGTCCGGAACGGACTCTCCGTGGAGAGGCCGGTCCGTAGGGCTTCCACGGTACCTGAGCCCGCGCCCATACGGTACGTCGCCCGCACGACGTGCCCGCGCCCAGGACCTTCGAGGCGCCCCGTCCTCGCTGGTCAATCGCGATTTTAACCACTTATCGGCCGGCGACCCGCCGGGAGAAGTGAGAGTTCTCTCTAACTGCCCACCGGCGGGTACCGGTCAAACGTGCGACAGGCGCTCGCGCGAACGGCCGATGCGAGGCGGTGCGAGGCGGGGCGTCCGCTCAGCGCGCCGCGCGCGCCTCGGCCATCCGCTGCTCGGCGATCCGGTCGGCCGCGGCGGCCGGCGGAATCCCGTCCGCCTTCGCACGTGCGAATATGGCGAGCGTGGTGTCGAAGATCTTCGACGCCGTCGCCTTGCACCGGTCGAAGTCGAAGCCGTGCAGCTCGTCGGCGACCTGGATGACACCGCCGGCGTTCACCACGTAGTCCGGCGCATAGAGGATCCCGCGGTCCGCGAGGTCCTTCTCCACACCCGGGTGGGCGAGCTGGTTGTTGGCGGCGCCGCAGACGACCTTGGCGGTGAGCACCGGCACCGTGTCGTCGTTCAGCGCCCCGCCCAGCGCGCAGGGGGCGTAGATGTCCAGGCCCTCGGTGCGGATCAGCGCGTCGGTGTCGGCGACCGCGCTGACACCGGCCGGGTGCCGGTCGAGGATCCGGCGCACCGCGTCCTCGCGGACGTCGGTGATGACGACCTCGGCGCCCTCGGCCCGCAGGTGCTCCACCAGGTGGTGACCGACCTTGCCCACGCCCGCGACGCCCACCTTGCGGTCCCGCAGCGACGGGTCGCCCCACAGGTGCTGCGCGGAGGCGCGCATGCCCTGGTAGACGCCGAAGGCGGTGAGCACGGAGGAGTCGCCCGCGCCGCCGTTCTCCGGGGAGCGCCCGGTGGTCCAGCGGCACTCGCGCGCCACGACGTCCATGTCGGCGACGTAGGTGCCGACGTCGCAGGCGGTGACGTACCGGCCGCCGAGCGAGGCGACGAACCGCCCGTAGGCGAGCAGCAGCTCCTCGGTCTTGATCTTCTCCGGGTCGCCGATGATCACGGCCTTGCCGCCGCCGTGGTCGAGACCGGCCATGGCGTTCTTGTACGACATGCCGCGCGCCAGGTTGAGCGCGTCGGCGACGGCCTCCTCCTCGTTGGCGTACGGGTAGAACCGCGTACCGCCGAGGGCGGGGCCCAGCGCGGTGGAGTGGATGGCGATGACGGCCTTGAGGCCGCTGGCACGGTCCTGGCAGAGCACGACCTGCTCATGGCCTCCCTGGTCCGAGTGGAACAGGGTGTGCAGGACGCCGTCAGATACGTCGGTCACTGTGGTGACTCCTGAGTAAGTAGCGGCGGGTGAGAGCAGCCCCCGTACGGGTGGCGGGGACTGTTGAGCACGAGACTAGAGCCTGCCGGGCCCGTCGTCGGCACCATGGCGGGGATCACCTCCGACCGGAGTACTCGCGTGCGACGATTTGCATGGATTCGCCGCCCGTCCGCGCGTGTCCGCCACGCGCCCACGAAAGGTTTTCACGGCGCAGCTCGGGGGAGGGAGCAGGCGTGCCCAAGGTGACCTCGGTGATCGTCCCGTACGCGACCTACCTGCGCGTGTACGAACCGCTGGCCGCCTTCCCGCAGCCCGAGCGCGACCACTGGGCGCGCTACGCCCGCCGCCCCCACCGGCCCTCCTACCAGGACGAGCTGCGCCGGGCCCTGGCCGGCCTGGTCCCCACCCCTCCGGTCGCGGTGCCCGTTCACGAAAGCGACGACGCGTTCGTGCTGGAGATCGACGGCGTGGTCTGCGTCTGCCCCTGGCGCACCCGGCTGCGCGGCTGGCAGGCGCTGGGCGAGCTGGCCGAGGAGTTCCCGCTGCCGGTGCTGGACGCGCTGCTGCCGCCGGTGGTGCGGCGGGAGGCGGCCCAGGACTACGAGCGCTGGCTGGCCGACCATCCCGACGCCCGGCCGTGGATCCGCACGGCCACCTGGCAGGTGCCGATCAACTGGTTCGTGCTCTTCACCGACGAGGAGCGCGAGTACACCAAGGGCACCGCCGACGAGGCACCGGTGCTGCGCTATCGCACCCCGATGGTCGAGGCCCGGCGGCGGGTGGCGCGGGGGCTGCGCGCGCTGAAGAACGCCATGGACGAGGGCCCGCTGATCGATGGCCTGGTGGACGTGGGGCGCTGGCTGGAGGAGTTTCACCCGCGCTCGTACGTGGAGCTCGACTACGGCGGGCTGGTGCACGCCCTGCCGTCCGGCGCGCTGGAGGACGACCACTCCGCGGCGGACGTGGCGGAGGGCATCGCGGCGCTGCGGGTGGGCGACAGGGAGAGGGCGGGCGCGGCGTACGGGCGGCTCGTGGAGCGCTGGCGGGCGGTGCGGGACCTGCGCTCGGCGAACTGAGTGCTCAGAGAGCCGTGCGTACGCAGAGTGAGCAGGCGAGCGCGAACTGCCGTTTGACCAAACGCCCTTCTTGAGGTTTCGTCTTCGCCCTGAGGCCGCGTCAACAGCCGCCCGACAACGGACAAGCGTGACGGACCGCACGCACAAGGCCCTTGCGCCGCTTGCCCACCCTCATGCCAAAATAGGACAAGGAGTCCGGGGAGGACTCCTCCGTCCTACTGTGCTCCATTGTGGGCAGAATCTCAGCATTGCACGCTTTGGGGGGTCTCGTGACTCCTGATCGCCGCTGTGACTGATCGTCACAGCGGCGTGACTGTCCGCTATGGCACGGTCCATCGGCTTCCGCGGCTGATGAACACCTGGGAGGGCAATTCCGTCGGTTTGGCCGACGCCGCTGGACAGATGGTGTAGTTGTAGTGCCGAGGACAAGCCGTTCGTCCTATAACCGACTCGACTCGCGTCCGCCATTTCGGGCAACGCGGGTCAAGGTGCAGAATTTAGAGGAAAGAACCGAGAAGGTTCGGTTCTCCCGAGGAGGCCGCTCATGACCGCTCGCACCCCTGATGCCGAGCCGCTGCTGACCCCGGCTGAGGTCGCCACCATGTTCCGCGTCGACCCGAAGACGGTCACGCGCTGGGCGAAGGCCGGCAAGCTCACGTCGATCCGCACGCTCGGCGGGCATCGCCGCTACCGCGAGGCCGAGGTCCGCGCTCTGCTCGCGGGCATCCCGCAGCAGCGCAGCGAGGCCTGAACAACTGAATATCCGGGCACATCGGCAGGTCCCCCAACCCGCCGGGGCGCCCGTCATCCATAGCTCCAAGCGACGCGGGGACTGCCCCAACAGGCCCCTCGCCCACACCGATCAGAGCTTCATCAGCCGCTGAACCTGGGTGCGTCGTCGATCGCGCTGGACCTCCGCCGGGTCCGGCGCGATCTTTTTTGTGCGTCCTGCGGGCCTCCGGGCTGCGGTTGTGCGCGGGCTTGTGGAGGCCTGTGGGGAGAGTGCAATTGCACATATTAAATTGACGCGTTGTAGGAGGGGGGTAAAGGCGGCGCTTCTGAAAACTCATGCGGTGACACCCGTCACATGCGGGGCGTCTTGATGAGCCTGTGGCATATGCGCTAAACGGAACGGGCGTTGGGGGTGTCCCTGCCGTCGTCGGGACGGGAGCCGGACTCCATGGCCAGCCGCAGCAGCCGATGGCAGATCGGGCAGTGGCGGGTGAGATGCCGGTACGACGTGGCGGCCGCCAGATGCGCCCGCAGCAGTGCACGTGCCCGATAGCTGCCTGATGCCCCCATACACCACCTCCGAGAAGCCACCCGGGAAGCGGGTCCCCTGACTTCTGGCGTACTGGCAGAGTGCGGGGCCGTCAAGACGGCCGGGAGAGCGCGCAGAAGGGCCACAGAAGCCCACGAGGCGGCCTGAGACGGGCGCCGCGCGCCCCTGGGCCGATGGGAGCGGACGGGAGCGGTCCCGCGCCGCGGGCGGGTCCAAGGATCGCCGTGGCCCGGAGCGACGAACCCCGTGGCCGAGGAGAGCGAGGCCGGCCGGGCAGCGGTGAAGCCGTGGTCCCGAACGGCGAAGAGACCAGAGGAGACCATGGGCCGTAACGGCGAGAAGCCCGCATCCGTGACGGATGCGGGCCTCTTCTCGTGCGGTCCTGACGGGATTTGAACCCGCGGCCTCCACCTTGACAGGGTGGCGAGCACTCCAAACTGCTCCACAGGACCAGGTTTCGCAGAGCGATTCGTGCTGTGCGCTGCGAGAAGAGACTGTACAGGAGCCGAGCCCCCGGGTCGAACTCACCCTGCGTGCCGATTCCGTCACGTCCCCAAGGCGTCCCCGTCACGGGGCCAGTGCGTCGATCGCCTTCACGATCCGCTTGTCCGACACCGGGTACTTCGTGCCCAGCGCGTGGGCGAAGTAGCTGACCCTCAGCTCCTCGATCATCCAGCGGATCTCCAGGACCTTCCGCGGCACCGGCCGTCCCTGCGGCATCTGCTCCAGCAGCCAGGCGTACTCGTCCTGCATCTCCTGGATCTTCTGCATGCGCGTGGTGTCCCGCTGGACGTTCGTCGGCATCTGCTGCAGCCGGCGGTCGGCGGCCACCAGATAGCGCAGCAGGTCCGGCAGGCGGTGCAGGCCCGCCTCCGTCACGAAGCCGGGCTTCACCAGCCCGTCCAGCTGCGCCCTGACGTCCTGGAGGTTGGCCAGCAGGGCGGGGCTGCGCACCGACTTCAGGCGGCGTTCGCAGGACTGCCAGGCGGCCAGCACCTGCTGCACCTGGCCCACCGTGCGGACGGTGGTGTCGACGATCTCCGCGCGGACCTTGTCGTAGAGCTTCCGGTAGGACTCCTCGTCCCAGGCCGGCCCACCGAAGTCCGCGATCAGCTTGTCGGCCGCGGCCGTGGCGCAGTCGTCGAACAGCGCCTGCACGGAGCCGTGCGGGTTGGCGGACAGGGCGAGCTTCTGGGGGTTCGTCAGCTTTTCGGACGCGAACTTCGCGGGGTTGACCGGGATGTTGCGCAGGATCAGCCGTCGGGTGCCCTTCCACATCGCCTCGGCCTGCTCCTCCTCGGTGTCGAAGAGGCGGACCGAGACGGTGTCACCGTCGTCCACCAGCGCCGGATACGCGCGCACCGGCTGGCCGGCGCGGCGGGTCTCGAAGACGCGGGTGAGCGTGCCGATGGTCCAGTCGGTCAGGCCCTTGCGCTCCAGCGACTCGCCGCCCTCACGGACCGCGCTGGCGGCCGCCGCCTTGGAGATGGCCTTGCGGGCCTTCGGCTTCAGCCTCAGCTTCAGCGCCTGCAGGTCCTTGTCCTCGTCGATCTTGCGCCGGCGCTCGTCGACGATCCGGAAAGTGATCTTCAGATGGTCGGGGACCTTCGACCAGTCGAAGTCGTCCGCCTCGAAGGGCACGCCGACCATGCGCTTCAGCTCCCGCGCCATGGTGACGGTCAGCGGTTCCTGCAGCGGCACCGCACGCTCCAGGAAGGCCTTCGCGTAGTTGGGCGCGGGGACGTAGTTGCGGCGGATGGGCTTGGGCAGCGAGCGGATCAGCTCGGTGACCAGCTCCTCGCGCAGGCCGGGGATCTGCCAGTCAAAGCCCTCCTCCTCGACCTGGTTGAGCACCTGGAGCGGGATGTGCACGGTCACACCGTCCGCGTCCGCGCCCGGCTCGAACTGGTAGGTGACCTTGAACTTCAGCGGGCCCTGCCGCCAGGTGTCCGGGTAGTCGGCCTTGGTGACCGCCTCCGCCGACTCCCGGATGAGCATCTCCCGCTCGAAGTCCAGGAAGTCCGGCTGCTCGTGCCGCTTGCGCTTCCACCAGGAGTCGAAGTGCGCGCCGGAGACGACATGTCCGGGGATCCGCTGGTCGTAGAAGTCGAACAGGGTCTCGTCGTCGACGACGATGTCCCGGCGGCGGGCGCGGTGCTCCAGCTCCTCGACCTCGCTGAGCAGCTTGCGGTTGTCCGCGAAGAACTTGTGGTGGGTGCGCCAGTCGCCCTCGACCAGCGCGTTGCGGATGAACAGCTCCCGGGAGAGCTCCGGGTCGATCCGCCCGTAGTTCACCTTGCGCTGGGCGACGATCGGCACCCCGTACAGCGTGACCTTCTCGTACGCCATCACCGCCGCCTGGTCCTTCTCCCAGTGCGGCTCGCTGTAGGTGCGTTTGACCAGATGGCCCGCGAGCGGCTCGACCCACTCCGGCTCGATCTTCGCGTTCACCCGGGCCCACAGCCGGCTCGTCTCCACCAGCTCGGCGGACATCACGAACCGCGGCTGTTTCTTGAACAGGGCCGAGCCGGGGAAGATCGCGAACTTGGCGTTGCGGGCGCCCAGGTACTCGTTCTTGTTGCCGTCCCTCACGTCCTTCATGCCGATGTGCGAGAGCAGACCGGAGAGCAGGGAGACGTGGATGCGGTCGGCGGGGGCGTCCTGCTCGTTGAGGTGGATGCCCATCTGCTTGGCGACCGTGCGCAGCTGGGTGTAGATGTCCTGCCACTCACGGATCCGCAGGAAGTTCAGATACTCCTGCTTGCACATCCGGCGGAAGGAGCTGGAGCCCCGCTCCTTCTGCTGCTCGCGGATGTACCGCCACAGATTGAGGTAGGCGAGGAAGTCGCTGGTCTCGTCCTTGAAGCGGGCGTGCAGCTGGTCCGCCTGGGTCTGCTTGTCGGCGGGCCGCTCGCGCGGGTCCTGGATGGACAGCGCGGCGGCTATCACCATCACCTCGCGGACACAGCCGTTCTTGTCGGCCTCCAGCACCATGCGGGCCAGCCGCGGGTCGACCGGGAGCTGCGCCAGCTTGCGGCCGGTCTCGGTGAGCCGCTTGCGGGGGTCCTTCTCCTTCGGGTCCAGCGCGCCGAGCTCCTGCAGCAGCTGCACACCGTCGCGGATGTTGCGGTGGTCCGGCGGGTCGATGAAGGGGAACTTCTCGATGTCGCCGAGGCCGGCCGCGGTCATCTGCAGGATGACGGAGGCGAGGTTGGTGCGCAGGATCTCCGCGTCGGTGAACTCCGGGCGGGAGAGGAAGTCGTCCTCGGAGTACAGGCGGATGCAGACGCCGTCCGAGGTGCGGCCGCAGCGGCCCTTGCGCTGGTTGGCGCTGGCCTGCGAGATCGGCTCGATCGGCAGCCGCTGGACCTTGGTGCGGTGGCTGTAGCGGGAGATCCGGGCGAAGCCGGGGTCGACGACGTACTTGATGCCGGGGACCGTGAGGGAGGTCTCGGCGACATTGGTCGCCAGCACGATCCGGCGGCCGGTGTGCGGCTGGAAGACCCGGTGCTGCTCGGCGTGCGAGAGCCGGGCGTACAGCGGCAGCACCTCGGTGAACCTGTACTGCTTCTTGTTGAGCGCGTCCGCCGTGTCCCGGATCTCCCGCTCACCGGAGAGGAACACCAGGATGTCGCCGGGCCCCTCCGCCATCAGTTCCTCGACGGCGTCGATGATCGCGGTGATCTGGTCCCGGTCGGCGTCGTCGGAGTCCTCCTCGAGCAGCGGCCGGTAGCGGACCTCCACGGGGTAGGTCCGGCCGCTGACCTCGATGATCGGGGCGTCGCCGAAGTGCCGGGAGAAGCGCTCGGGGTCGATGGTCGCCGAGGTGATGACGACCTTGAGGTCCGGGCGCCTGGGCAGCAGCTGGGCGAGGTAGCCCAGCAGGAAGTCGATGTTGAGGGACCGCTCGTGGGCCTCGTCGATGATGATCGTGTCGTAGGCGCGCAGCTCGCGGTCGGTCTGGATCTCCGCGAGCAGGATGCCGTCGGTCATCAGCTTGATGAAGGTGCCCTCGGGGTCCACCTGGTCGGTGAAGCGCACCTTCCAGCCGACGGCCTCGCCGAGCGGGGTGCGCAGCTCCTCGGCCACGCGCTCGGCGACGGTACGGGCGGCGATCCGGCGGGGCTGGGTGTGCCCGATCATGCCCCGCACGCCCCGGCCGAGCTCCATGCAGATCTTGGGGATCTGTGTGGTCTTGCCGGAGCCCGTCTCACCGGCCACGATCACGACCTGGTGGTCGCGGATCGCCTCGGCGATCTCGTCCTTCTTCTGGCTGACGGGCAGCTGCTCGGGGTAGCCGACCTCGGGCACCCGGGCCCGGCGTGCGGCGATCCGCTCCTCGGCCCGGGCGATCTCCGCCTCGATCTCGGCGAGTACGGCGGCACGTGCCTCGGGCTTGCGGATCTTGCGTGCGCCCTCCAGCCGCCGGCCGAGGCGGTGCGCGTCCCGCAGGGACACGTCGGAGAGCCGGGAGGCGAGGGTGCCGAGGGCGGGTGCGGGTGCGGGATGCGTGGACATACGGATTCCAGGATCTCATCCTGCCGAAAATCCCGGCGAATGGTTTTGCGGGGCGTCGGTGCGACATGGATGCGGCACGGAAGTGCCGGGCAGCCGGACATCGACAAGGGCCCCGACCGAACGGTCGGGGCCCTTGGGCTGTGGCTGGGGCCGGGGTCGAACCGGCGACCTTCCGCTTTTCAGGCGGACGCTCGTACCAACTGAGCTACCCAGCCACGGTGTTTCACGTGAAACACCAGCGGTCCTGACGGGATTTGAACCCGCGGCCTCCACCTTGACAGGGTGGCGAGCACTCCAAACTGCTCCACAGGACCAAGCGTGATGTACGACAGTGTCGCACACGGTGGTGCGTGCCCCCAACGGGATTCGAACCCGTGCTACCGCCTTGAAAGGGCGGCGTCCTAGGCCGCTAGACGATGAGGGCTATCGGCCCGCCTGGGCGCTTCTCAGCGCGTCGGGGACGTGAGAAGCATATGGGATGGCGGGATGGTTCGCCAAAACGGTTTCAGGAGGTGCTCGGGGAGGGGGTCGCGGGCGAGGGCCTCGCGCCGGGCTGGTTCTCCTCCGGCAGATGGCGGCTGACCTCCGCCGTGGTCATGCCGAGGCCGCCCAGCTCGATGGAGTCCCAGGCCTGGAGCCGGCGGGTGTCGCGGTCGAAGTAGAGGATCGACGCCTGGATCGGGTCGGGGCGCTTCCCCTCCACCGCGCGCAGGCCGCTGCCCCCGGTGGAGCCCTCCACGCGCAGCCGCGTGCCGTATTCCATGACCTCGGTGTCCTGGCGGTGCAGATGACCGGCCAGCACCAGCGGGACCGTGCCGTCGACCTCCCGGGCCGCGGACGGCTCGTGCACCACGGCCACGTCCACCGGCCGGCCGGCGGCCCGGTGGTCGCGCAGGGCGGAGGCGAGGCGGGCGCCCGCCAGTTCCTGGGACATCTCGGCCCCGGCCTTCCTGGACCGGTCGGGCGTGAACTGGGGGTCGCCCATCCCGGCGAAGCGCAGGCCGGCGATGGTCCTGGCGCGGCCGTCGTCGAGGACGTGGACGTTCTTCAGGTCCTGGAGATGGCGCTGGGTGATACGGGAGTCGTGGTTGCCGCGGACCCAGACATAGGGGGCGCCGAGGTCCTCGATGGGGTCGAGGAAACCGTTCTCGGCGGCGGTGCCGTGGTCCATGGTGTCGCCCGTGTCCACGATCACGTCGACCTGGTACTGGTCCACCAGCGAGGCGATGATCTTCCAGGCCGCCGGGTTGAGGTGGATGTCCGACACATGCAGCACCCGGATGGTGGTGGGGTCGGGCTCGTAGGCGGGCAGCGTGGAGGTGGCGTCGTACAGCTTGGTCACATTGCTGACCAGGCGCGCCAGTTCCTTCTGGTAGACGTCGAACTCGGTGACGATGCTGCGCGCGTCGCCGACCAGCGAGGGGGCCGAGGAGAGCAGCCCGGAGAAGCGGGGCTCCAGCACGGAGTCCGGGTTCCAGGTGGCGTACGCGGTACCGCCGGACGCGGCGAGCAGGGCGAGGGCGAGACCCCCGGCGGCCAGCGCGCGGCGCGGGCGCCGGTAGACCAGCAGGCCGAGCGCGGTGGCGCCGGTGACCACGGCGACACAGGAGCGCACGGCCAGATCGGCGGTGCCCCGGGTGACGTCCCGGGCGACCTCGTCCTGCAGGCCGGAGAGGCGTTCGGGGTGGTCGACCAGGGCCTGGGCGCGGTCCGGGTCGAGCTGGTCGACGTTGACGTCCAGGCGGACCGGGGCGATGTGGCTGTCCAGTTCCAGCGCGCCCAGCGGTGAGACATTGATCTTCGTGCCACCGGTGAACGAGGGCCGCAGGGCCATCGTGGTGTTCATCGGGCCGACCGGGACCCGCACATTGCCCACCACGAGCAGGCCCAGCCAGGCGCCGACGACGACCACGGTGATCAGCCCGAAGGCGCGCAGCCAGGGGCTGCGCTGCGGCGCCAGGCCGATCGTCTCCGGTGCGCGCCGGCGGGAGCGGTGGCGTCGGGGAAGCCGGATGTGGTGCATGGCGTTCATGACGGCGGCGGGGACGCGGGCCATTGATCCCGTATGCCCATACAGAGTGCCTGATATGCGGGGCGCCGCGCTGGACTCGTACGGACGGGTCGTACCTGACAATGGCTGATGTGCTGGAGATGACACGCGAGGAGTTCGAGGAGCTGGTCGCGGAAGCGCTCGACCGGATTCCGCCGGAGCTGACGCGGCTGATGGACAACGTCGCGGTGTTCGTCGAGGACGAGCCGCCCGCCGACGATCCCGAGCTGCTGGGGGTGTACGAGGGGACCCCGCTGACCGAGCGCGGCGAGTGGTACGCCGGGGTGCTGCCCGACCGGATCACCATCTTCCGCGGGCCGACGCTGAGGATGTGCGAGTCGCGGGAGGACGTGGTCGCGGAGACGGAGATCACGGTGGTGCACGAGATCGCGCACCACTTCGGGATCGACGACGCCCGGCTGCACGCCCTCGGCTACGGATAGGTCCCCGGGCACGGATACGGATACGGGTCGACCACGGATACGTCCAACGGCGTGTCCTCTTGCGGGCAGGGGGAGTTGGGCATGGCAACCCGCTACTCCCATCGGAGGTGGCCCCCGTGCCCCGCAAGCTCGTTCCCGTCCGCCTGGCCGCCACGCTGGTGGCCGTCGCCGCTGCCGCCGGCTGTATGAGCGTCGGCGAGGACGGTGCGGGCGGGGGCGCCAAGCCGACGCACTCCGTGAAGCCGGGCGGCAAGGTCCCGGACGGGGCGGCCGCACCCGGCGGCGACTCCGGGCACGGGGTCGCGGCCGGCGAGGGCACGGCCGCGGACGGCGAGCGCGCGGAGAAGGAGAAGAGGGGCAAGGACGGCAGGAAGCGGTCCGAGAAGTCCGCGCGTCCCGGCACCTCCCCGTCCCCGGGGGCGAGCCGTTCACGGCCGGCCGGCGGCGGGCCGGGCGGACCCGCGAAACCCACCCCCGACGAGCGGCCCGTGCCGCAGCAGCCCACCTGGACCCCGGACCCGCAGCCCACGCCCACGCCGCCCGAGCCGTCCGGTGAGCCGGAACCCACCGCCCCGGAGCCCTCCTCCTCGGCGCACGAACCGCCGCAGACCCAGCTGGCGCAGCGGGAACCCGCGCCGGAGGCGGGGGTGCCGGCGTAGACGTGACACACTTCGGTCCGGTCGATGTGACATACTTCGCTTCGGTCGACGTGGCACACTTCGACCGGACCGCCGCCCCACCGCGCTGACCTGCCGCGGTGCTCCCGGACCGGGACCCGGTTTGCTTTCGGGGCCCCCGGGTGCGTATGGTGGCAGATCGTTTGATCCTATTTGCCCGGCGCCACTGCAGAGCGCGCCGTGTGGCGCGTACTCTCTCCCTTGCCGTGGTGGACCGCATCGAGGCGGTCGTATTGCGAATCGCGAATCACGGAGTTGACGGGCGCGTGCCGAAGAGACTCCGGAAGGTTTCGCATTCGTATGCCCATCGCCAGTACCGATCACGTCGTCGTGCCCGAGAACTCTGAGAATGCCGCCGACGGCATCCAGAACCTCGCGGACACCGGCACCACCCCCGAGACGGCCCCCGAGGTCACGTTCGCCGATCTCGGCCTCCCCGAGGGCGTCGTGCGCAAGCTCGCGCAGAACGGCGTGACCACTCCCTTCCCGATCCAGGCCGCGACCATCCCGGACGCCCTGGCCGGCAAGGACATCCTCGGCCGGGGCCGCACCGGCTCCGGCAAGACCCTCTCCTTCGGTCTGCCGACGCTGGCGCAGCTCGCCGGCGGCCGGACCGAGAAGCACCGGCCGCGCGCCGTCATCCTGACCCCGACGCGTGAGCTCGCCATGCAGGTCGCCGACGCGCTCCAGCCCTACGGCGACGTCCTCGGCCTGAAGATGAAGGTCGTCTGCGGCGGCACCTCCATGGGCAACCAGATCTACGCCCTCGAGCGCGGCGTCGACATCCTCGTCGCCACGCCCGGCCGCCTGCGCGACATCATCAACCGCGGCGCCTGCTCGCTTCAGAGCGTGGAGATCACCGTCCTCGACGAGGCCGACCAGATGTCCGACCTGGGCTTCCTGCCCGAGGTGACGGAGCTGCTGGACCAGGTCCCGGCGGGCGGTCAGCGCATGCTCTTCTCCGCCACCATGGAGAACGAGATCAAGACGCTCGTCGACCGGTACCTGGACGACCCCGCCACCCACGAGGTGGACGCGGCCCAGGGCGCGGTGACGACCATGTCGCACCACATCCTGGTCGTGAAGCCCAAGGACAAGGCGCCGGTCACCGCGGCCATCGCCTCCCGCAAGGGCCGCACCATCATCTTCGTCCGCACCCAGCTCGGCGCCGACCGCGTCGCCGACCAGCTGCGC
Source organism: Streptomyces thermospinosisporus (assembly GCF_039526425.1). Taxonomy (NCBI): domain Bacteria; kingdom Bacillati; phylum Actinomycetota; class Actinomycetes; order Kitasatosporales; family Streptomycetaceae; genus Streptomyces; species Streptomyces thermospinosisporus. The sequence goes on along the minus strand of NZ_BAAAIZ010000047.1, from coordinate 16,902 downwards.
GAGGCGGGCGTCAAGGCCGAGGCGCTGCACGGCGGCATGACCCAGGGCGCCCGGACCCGCACCCTGGCCGACTTCAAGGACGGCTACGTCAACGTCCTGGTCGCCACCGACGTCGCCGCGCGCGGCATCCACGTCGACGGCATCGACCTGGTGCTCAACGTGGACCCGGCCGGCGACCACAAGGACTACCTGCACCGCGCCGGCCGCACCGCGCGCGCCGGCCGCACCGGAACCGTCGTCTCCCTCTCCCTGCCGCACCAGCGGCGCCAGATCTTCCGGCTGATGGAGGACGCGGGCGTCGACGCCACGCGCCACATCATCCAGGGCGGCGCCGCCTTCGACCCCGAGGTCGCCGAGATCACCGGCGCCCGGTCGATGACCGAGGTCCAGGCCGAGTCCGCGGCCAACGCCGCCCAGCAGGCCGAGCGCGAGGTCGCCCAGCTCACCAAGGAGCTGGAGCGGGCGCAGCGCCGCGCGGCGGAACTGCGCGAGGAGGCCGACCGGCTGATCGCCCGGGCCGCCCGCGAGCGCGGCGAGGACCCGCAGGCCGCGGTGGCCGAGGCGGCCGAGGCAGCCGCCGGGGCGGAGATCTCGCTGCCGGAGCAGCCGGCCGCGCGCGACATGGACCGCACCGAGTACGTGCCCGCTCCCGCCGAGCGCCGCGAGCGCCGCGACGACCGTGACGGCGACCGCGGCGGTTTCCGTCGCGACGAGCGTCGTGACGACCGGGCCGACCGTGCTGGCCGTTCCTTCGAGCGGCGCGACGACCGGGGCGGCTTCAACCGGGACCGTGACCGTGGCGGCTTCCGCCGCGACGACCGCCGTGACGAACGGGGCGGCCGCTCCTTCGACCGTGACCGCGACCGTGGCGGCTTCCGCCGCGACGAGCGTCGTGACGACCGGGCCGACCGTGCTGGCCGTTCCTACGAGCGCCGTGACGACCGCGGCGGCTTCAACCGCGACCGTGACCGCGACCGCGGTGGCTTCCGCCGTGACGACCGGGGTGACCGCGGCGGCCGTTCCTTCGAACGCCGTGACGACCGCGGCGGGTTCGGCCGCGACCGTGACCGTGGCGGCTTCCGCCGCGACGAGCGCGGCGGCCACCGCGGCAGCGACCGTCCGTTCAACCGCGACCGCCAGGGCGACCGTCCGGGCTTCCGCTCCGGCGGCCACGACCGCCCGTCCCACGACCGCCCCTACGGCCGTCGTGACGACCACCGCGGCGGCTCCTTCGGACGCCGTGAGGACAAGCCGCGCTGGAAGCGCAACGGCTGACCCGGCGAGCGAAACCGACCG
>NZ_BAAAIZ010000047.1:12759-15585 GCF_039526425.1 Streptomyces thermospinosisporus | reverse complement strand
CCACCGTCGTGCGGGCCCTTCCGCTCGTCCGGGTGACCGGCCGACGCTCCCGTCCCGGATACCCGATCGGCGAGACGGCCACGTGCAGCTATGCTCGGGGAGGCAACATCGCCGAGGGCCCTTAGCTCAATTGGCAGAGCAGTGGACTTTTAATCCATTGGTTGTGGGTTCGAGTCCCACAGGGCCTACCTCCCGCAGACGGGGAGCACGACCTCCGACCTGCCTCGCAGCGCCTGACCGGGCATCAGCCGGGTCGGGCGCTGCGGCGTTTGCGGCCGGCGTTCGCGGCGTGCCGCCCGGTTCACAGGAGGCGGCCGTCGTCCGGGTCCGTGGCCGTGGTGAGGCGGTGGTAGGCCGCGCGGGCGTGCGCCAGCCGGGAGGTGGTGGTGCCGACGAGGGCGGCGGCGAGCAGACAGCCGAGCCAGAGGGCGTCCCGCGTACCGGCCCAGGTGAGGACGCCTTCGGGCGGAATGGCGAACCCGTTGAGGAACAGCCAGCACAGCACGGCCGTCCCGGGGGCCGCGGTGAACCGGGCCCACACGCCGAGCGCGGCGGCGAGCAGGGACAGGGCGGTGAGCGCGAGATGGGGGCGGCCCGGCCCCAGCATCGTGTTGATCAGCGCCACCAGGGTGAGTGCACCGCCGAACGCACCGGCCCACACCAGCCCGGTGGCGGCCGGCTCGGGAACCGGCTTCCGCCCGGTGCCGAGGCGCACCCACTGGATCATGCTGATGCTCCCCTCCCGCTGCCTGCCGGACGCGAGGCCCGAGCGCCTTCGATTTTCCCACCCCGGCGGGGAACCGCCAGCGGTTCGTCCCGGCGCGCGGCGGGAGCGGGACGGCGACCGCAAGGATCAGGACATCGGCAAGGGTCAGGACATGAGGAGAGGAATAGGGGGAGGGGAGACAGGAGACATAGGGGGAGGGGAGAAGAGAAGGAGTAGGAGAAAGGCCGCGCCCCGGACGAAAGGTCAGCGAGGCGGGTCGAAGAGCTGGACCGCCAGGCCGCTCAGGACCAGGCCCGCGGCGATCATCAGGCCGTCGGGCAGGACCAGGCCCGCGATCAGCAGGCCCACTCCGATGATCAGCGCCCACCAGGCGCGGGCGTGGCGGAACTCGCGCGGGCGGGCCGGGCGCCCGCTGGTGAACGAGCGGGCGAAGTGCGGGTCCTCCTGCTCGAAGCGGGCCTCGAGGTCGACGAGACGCTCGTCGTCCGACTTGGGCACGGCTCCTCCTTCCCGACCGTCGGGGGCAGCGAGGGTGATGGCTGCTGGTACGGCGGAGGTGACGATGCTTCCGGCCGCCCCGTCACTTCCAGGCTCCCTCGCCCCGGCACCGCCGACCATCGGGTCAGGCCCCCATATCCCCCCGACCCGGACCCCATTTGCCGAGTGCCCCGTCCCCTAGGGACATCAGCGTGCTGCTGTGGCCTCCCGGTGCGGAAATGGGTGACGCCACGGATGGCGTTCGGCCGCCTCAGCGCACACGCTGGTGATGACGGCCCGTGCCGCGCCCCGGGACGTGAGCCGTCCACGGCTTGCGCCGCACCGGGAGCGGGCTGCGGTGGGACGCATGGCGAGGAGGCGGTGGGGTGCCCCTGTTCTGGCGGATCTTCCTGCTGAACGCCGTTGTGCTGATCACGGCCACCGCCCTGCTGCTCGGACCCGTCACCGTCTCCACTCCGGTGCTGCTCACGGAGGCCGCGGTGCTCACCGTGGGACTCGCCGCCATGCTCGTCGCCAACGCGCTGCTGCTGCGCGTCGGACTCGCCCCGCTGCAGCGCCTCACCCGCGCCATGACCACCACGGACCTGCTCCGCCCCGGCAAGCGTCCCGCGGTCGGCGGGCGCGGCGAGATCGCCGAGCTGATCAGCACGTACAACACCATGCTGGACCGGCTGGAGGACGAGCGGGCCACCAGCAGCGCCCGGGCGCTGTCCGCGCAGGAGGGCGAGCGCCGGCGGATCGCCCAGGAACTGCACGACGAGGTCGGCCAGAGCCTCACCGCGGTCCTGCTCCAGCTGAAGCGGGCCGCCGACCACGCCCCGCCCGAGCTGCGCGAGGAGCTGCAGCTGGCGCAGGAGACCACCCGGGGGAGCCTGGACGAGATCCGGCGCATCGCCCGCCGGCTGCGGCCCGGTGTGCTGGACGAGCTGGGGCTGGTCAGCGCCCTGAAGGCGCTGGCCTCGGAGTTCGCCGCGTACGACCTCACCGTCCAGCACCGTCTCGACGCCGACCTGCCCGACCTGGGCCAGGAGGTCGAGCTGGTGCTGTACCGGGTCGCACAGGAGGGCCTCACCAACGCCGCCCGGCACGCCGACGCCACCCGCGCCGAGATCACCCTGCGCCGCACCCCGGCCGGTGTGGAGCTGCGGGTCCGCGACGACGGCCGCGGCATCGGCGACGTCCCGGAGGGCGCGGGCATCCGGGGCATGCGCGAACGCGCGCTGCTCATCGGGGCGCACCTCACGGTGGGCCCGCCCTCCGGAGGTGGCCCCGGCACCGAGGTCCGGCTGACCGTCCCCGTCCCGAGGCCGGGAGAGACTCCCGCACCCGCTGTGATTCCGGGAGCGGCTCCCGCGCCCGCTGTGATTCCGGGAGCGGCTCCCGCGCCCGCTGTGATTCCGGGAGCGGCTCCCGCGCCCGCTGTGATTCCGGGAGCGGCTCCCGCGCCGGCTCCCGCCGCGACGGCCGGCCCGGCTCCGGCCGACGTTCCCGCTGCCGGTCACCCGCCCCATGCCCCCACCGCCGACAGCCCTGCCGCTCCCGCCGCCGAGCCCGCCGTGCCGCGGGGCACGACCCCCGATCCGGCCCCGGCCTCCGCCGCC
>NZ_BAAAIZ010000047.1:0-12749 GCF_039526425.1 Streptomyces thermospinosisporus | reverse complement strand
CGCGTCGCCCGGCCCGCCCCCGTGACCGCAGCCCCCGAGAAGCCCCCGAGCGGAAACGACGTGCTCCATGACCCACCCCGCCCCCACCCGCATCCTCCTCGCCGACGATCACGCGCTGGTGCGCCGCGGTGTGCGGCTGATCCTCGACGGTGAACCGGATCTGACCGTGGTGGCCGAGGCCGACGACGGTGCCGAGGCGCTGGAGCAGGCCCGCGTCCACCGGCCCGACCTGGCCATCCTGGACATCGCCATGCCCCGGCTCACCGGTCTGCAGGCGGCCCGCGAACTCTCCCGGAGCATGCCCGAGACGCGGATCCTGATACTGACCATGTACGACAACGAGCAGTTCTTCTTCGAGGCCCTGGGCGCGGGCGCCTCCGGCTATGTGCTCAAGTCCGTCGCCGACCGCGACCTGGTGGAGGCCTGCCACGCCACCATGCGCGGCGAGCCCTTCCTCTACCCGGGCGCGGTCAACGCCCTCATCCGCGACTACCTGGACCGTGCCCGGGAGGGCCGGACCCTGCCCGCCAAGGCCATCACCGACCGCGAGGAGGAGATCCTCAAGCTGGTCGCCGAGGGCTACACCTCCCAGCAGATCGCCGAGCTGCTCGTCATCAGCCCCAAGACGGTAGAGCGGCACCGCGCCAATCTGCTGGCCAAACTCGGCCTGAAGGACCGCCTGGAGCTGACCAGATACGCGATCCGGATGGGCCTGATCGAACCGTGATGAGGACCCGACCGGACCCCGGTGAGGGCCGGCCGGATCCTGATCAGGGCTCGACCGGGCCATGGGGTCGTGAGCTCGACCGGGCCATGGGTCGTGAGCTCGACCGGGCCGTTCGGGGCGTGAGCTCGACCGGTCGTCGGGTCGTGAAGCCGTGAAATGCGCGGCCGCTGCGGCACCCGCTCGCCACCCGTGCCCGGTCCGCGCGCCGGGCTTGTCAGACTTGAGGCGAGCAGCCCGCCGGCTGTTCCTCCGACCCTCGCCAGGAGCGCGCCGATGCCCCATCCGTACGTCCTGCTGTCCGCCGCCGTCTCGCTGGACGGGTATCTGGACGACACCGGTCCCGAGCGGCTGCTGCTGTCGAGCCCGGAGGACTTCGACCGGGTGGACGAGGTGCGGGCCTCGGTGGACGCGATCCTGGTCGGCGCCGGCACCATCCGCGCCGACAACCCCCGGCTGCTGGTGAACTCGCCCGAGCGGCGCGCCGCCCGCCGGGCACGCGGTCTGCCGGAGTACCCGCTGAAGGTCACGGTCAGCGGGTCCGGCGACCTGGACCCGGCCGCGGCCTTCTGGCACACCGGCGGCGACAAGATCCTCTACACCACGGACAAGGGGGCCGAACGGGCCCGCTCCCTCGGCCTGGCCACCGATGTGGTGCCGCTCGGCACGGAGCTCGACTGGCGCCGCCTGCTCACCCATCTGCACGACCAGCGCGGTGTGCGGCGGCTGATGGTCGAGGGCGGCGGGGTGATCCACACCCAGCTCCTCACCCAGGGCCTCGCCGACGAGCTCCAGCTGGTGCTCGCCCCGCTCTTCGTCGGCGACCCGGACGCCCCGCGCCTCTTCGGACCCGGCTCCTACCAGGGCGGACGGCTGCGGCTGTGCGAGACCCGGCAGATCGGCGACGTCGTTCTGATGCGCTACGAGCCCACCGCACCCGGCACCGGCGAGCTGCCCGTCGCCGCCGACCACCACTGGCTGGCGCTCGCCTGCGAGCTGGCGGCACAGTGCCCGCCCTCGCAGACGGCGTTCAGCGTGGGCGCGGTGATCGTCGCGGCCGACGGCACGGAGCTGGCGCGCGGCTGGTCGCGGGAGGGCAGCGATCCACTGGCGCACGCGGAGGAGGCCGCGCTGGCCAAGGCCGACCCGGACGACCCCCGGCTGGCGACCGCGACGGTCTACTCCAGCCTGGAGCCGTGCGCCCGCCGGGCGTCCCGGCCGGCGTCCTGCTCGCGGCTGATCCTTCAGGCCGGCGTCCGCCGCGTGGTCACCGCATGGCGCGAGCCGGACACCTTCGTGCCGGGCGCGGACGGCTCGGGGGTGCTGAGGGAGGGAGGGGCGACGGTGCTCGTTCTGCCCGAGCACGAGGAGCGCGCGAAGGCCCCGAACAGCCACTTGTTCTGACCACCCGCGCGGATGCCGTATACTGGTGAGTACCGACGCGGGGTGGAGCAGCTCGGTAGCTCGCTGGGCTCATAACCCAGAGGTCGCAGGTTCAAATCCTGTCCCCGCTACTGAAGTCCGAGGGCCGGAATCCGAAAGGGTTCCGGCCCTCGGCGTTTCTCCGTACCCCGTGCCGCCCCTGGTCCCTCCGTGTCCGGCGCCGGCCCTCCCCAACCCCCTCGGTTTCTCCATCGAGGTCTCCCGACCTCCCCCGCCGATGTCACTTCATGTGATCGAACCGCGCCGCTGCGCATAACATCTGACACAATGTCAGAAACTCGGACCCCCGTGATGTGCGGTCAACTCGCCCGTTTTCGCCCGTCGATGACGCTTAAGTCCGCGCGGAAATCCTTAACGATCAAGAGGAACGGCTTGGAATCCGAGGCTCATGTCTATTAACGTTCGATAACGCAGCGCGGTCGTCCCAGCCGTCACAGAAGTCGGCTCCGTGCTCACGCGCCGAATCCCGCAAGGGAACCGGGGAACCACACATTGGGGTGAATCGGGCGTATGCCGCCGTGGAGACACGGTTCGTATACGCGCGTAGGAGACCTTCCTGCTCCGAACCCGTCAGCTAACCCGGTAGGTGGAGACGGAAGGAAAGGAGTGCGCCCACGTGGCGTCCAACCGGCCTGCCCCCGAGGCCCCGTTCACCCCGAGCGACACGTTCGTCTACGGCGGCGGCACCCGCGCCGACGAAGGTCCCTTCGAGGAGTGGAACCCCACGGCGGAGACCGTCCGCCCGGTCCGCGGCCGGCATCGCGTCACCAAGCAGCGCGGCGGGGGACTCGCCCGCAGCTCCACCGTTCTCGGCGTCGGTGTCATAGCCGCCGTCGGCGCCGGCGGTATGGCCAGCGCCCAGACCGGCAAGCCGCCGGTCGCCATCTCCATGCCCGACCTCCCCACCGTGGGTTCCCTCATCGCCGACGAGGAAACCCCGAAGGGCTCCACCACCCCGCTCAGCAGCGTCGGCGCCACCACCGACAGCGAGCAGGGTGCCGGTGAGGCCCTGCGCGCCCGGATCATGGCGCAGGTCGAGCAGCAGCAGGACCAGGCCGCCAGCAAGGCCGCCGCCGAGGCCGTCGCCGCCGCGGAGAAGGAGGCCGCCGAGGCCGCCGCCAAGGCCGAGCGCGAGGCCAAGGAGAAGGCCGAGGCCGCCAAGAAGAAGGCGGAGGAGGAAGCCAGGAAGAAGGCCGAGGCCGAGCGCCTCGCCGAGCTGGCCAAGCAGTACACGCTGCCGACCTCCTCCTACACCATCAGCTCCACCTTCGGTCAGGCCGGCGCCTACTGGTCCTCCGGCCAGCACACCGGGCTCGACTTCGCCGCCCCCACGGGCACGCTGCTCAAGGCCGTCCACACCGGCACGATCACCTTCGCCGGCTGGGACGGCTCCTACGGCTACAAGACGGTGCTCACCCTCGAGGACGGCACCGAGATCTGGTACGCCCACCAGTCCTCGATCAGCGTCAGCGTCGGCCAGAAGGTCAACACCGGCGATGTGATCGGACGCGTCGGCGCCACCGGCAATGTCACCGGCGCCCACCTGCACCTCGAGGTCCACCCCGGCGGCTCCGCCTCGGGCATCGACCCCATGAGCTGGCTGCGCAGCAAGGGCCTGAACCCCTGATCTGATCCGTACGGCCCGCTGAGCCGCACCGCCATCACCTGAACCCCGGCAGTCCCGACGGCGCCCCCCCGACGTCAGGGCTGCCGGTCGGCGTTCGTGCTCACCCGAGCCACGGGTCGGCTCGGCTCACCGGGGCCACCCATTGGCTCGGCTCGCCCGAAGTACCGATTCGCCCGTCTCACCCGAGGTACGGATTGCCGCCGTAGCCGTACTCGTAGCCGTGACCCTGGCGGTACGCGGGGCCGTAACCGTAACCGTGACCGTGCGCCTGCCCGGGGATGTGGCCGTACGCCGGTGCCCCGGGGCCGGGGTGCCAGACCATCACCGGAGGCGGCGGTGCCGTCGCGCGGGCCGCGTACTCCAGGGCGGGCCGGGCAGCCGCCCGCCGGTGCCACAGCTCCCGCAGCAGCTCGCCCTCCCGCTGCACGAAGTCACCGCGCGCCCGCCCGAGCCGCCCGCGGTGACGCAGCACCGCCAGCGAGGTCGCGAACGCCTGGTACTCGGCGACCGCCCGCGCCGCCTCCTTCCCGCCGTGCCGGCGCGCGTACTGCCGCGCGATGCGCCGGGCCCGCATCAGCCCCAGCGCGTACGGCTCCACCGGAGTCAGCCAGCCGGCGATCACATAGGCGGGCAGCTCCGCCCGCACGGTGTGCAGCTCCCGCTGCCGCGTCCACACCACCAGCCAGGTCAGCACCCCGAACACCGGCACCATGAACGCCGCGTACACCGCGAGGAACCCGAACTCGCCCAGCGCCGAGGAGCCGTTCCACAGGGCGTGCATGCCCATCGCCAGCAGCAGTCCGGACAGCGGCAGCAGCACGCGCCGCACCCGCTGGCGCTCGGTGGACAGGGCGGAGATGCCGAACCCGATCCCGGTGAGCACCGTGAACAGCGGGTGGGCGAACGGGGACATCACGATGCGGACGAAGAACGTCGCCGCGGTCACCGAGGGGATGCCGCTGCCGCCGGTGAGCTGGTCGGCGCCGAAGGCCGTGCCGAGGTAGAGGATGTTCTCGGTGAAGGCGAAGCCGGTCGCGGTGACGCCCGCTATCACCACGCCGTCGAGGATTCCGGTGAAGTCCCGTCTGCGGAACAGGAACAGCAGCAGCACGGCGGCCGCCTTCGCGGACTCCTCGACCACCGGCGCCACCACGGTCGCGCCCAGGGTGTCCGCCCCGGCCGGGTCCGCGGTCGCCGTCGCTATCCATCTGGTCGCGAAGCTGTTGGCGACGATCGCTATCAGCGCCGCCGCGCAGGCCCCCCAGGCGAACGCGAACAGCAGATTCCGCCAGGGGCCCGGCTCCACCCGGTCAAGCCAGCGGAAGGCGGCTATGAGCAGCGGCACCGGCAGCACCGCGAGGCCCAGTCCGACCAGGAAGCCCTGGGTGCCGGTCTGCTCCCGGACCAGGGCCAGGATGACAAGGCCGGACAGGGCGAGCAGAGTGCTCAGCGCCCCGTAGCGCACCCAGGTCCGCTGCCACCAGTGCGCGGACCGCGCCGGGTTGCTCCCGGCGGCATGACTCACGGGCGTCGGATACGGGGAGCTGGCCACGCGTCGACCCTAACGAGGCAGGGGCGCCGCCCGCAGGTCCGCGAGGCCGCGGGTCAGGCGCCGGTGGGGTGCTGGTCTTCGTGCTGTACGCGACGGAACAGCAGGTCGTTCACCACATGCCCCTTCTCCAGTCCCTGCGTCTCGAAACGGGTCTGGGGACGGAAGTCGGGGCGGGGTGCGAAGCCGCCGTCCGCCCGGGTGTTCTCGTAGGCGGGGTGGGCGGTGAGCACCTCGAGCATCTGCTCGGCGTAGGGCTCCCAGTCGGTGGCGAGGTGCACCAGGGCGCCCGGCCTGAGGCGGGTCGCCGCCAGGGAGAGGAACTCCGGCTGGATCAGCCGCCGCTTGTGGTGCCGCTTCTTCGGCCAGGGGTCGGGGAAGAAGACGCGCAGCCCGGCCAGGCTGTCCGGGGCGAGCATCTCCCGCAGCAGGATGACCGCGTCGCCGTTGCCCACGCGGATGTTGCTCAGGCCCTGCCGGTCGGCGAGGTTGAGCAGATGGCCCTGGCCGGGGGTGTGCACGTCCACGGCGAGGATGTTGGTGGCCGGGTCGGCGGCGGCCATCTGCGCGGTGGCCTCGCCCATGCCGAAGCCGATCTCCAGAACGACCGGGTTGTCGTTGCCGAAGAACTCCGCGAGATCCAGCACCCGCCGGCCGTCGATGTCGAAGCCCCACTTCGGCCACAGCCGCTGCAGGGCGTCCGCCTGGGCCGCGGTCACCCGGCTCCGGCGCGGCTGGAAGCTGCGGATCCGCCGCTCGAAGTGCGATCCGGCGGGATCGGCCTTGGGGCCGTCCGGGAACCGCGGCTCGCCCTTGGCGCGGGTACGGCGGACCGACACCCCGGGGGTGTGCGAGGCGGGGCGCTCGGGGGCGGGCCGGGGCGCTTCGGGGGTGTTCACGGAGTCAGACACAGTGCTGTCAATTTTACGGGGGTGCGTCCGGTCCTACGGGGCGTGCAGGGGAGTGCCGTGGGCCACGCCTCACCGCTCCAGCGCGGCCAGGGCCCGCCGGGCGATCTCCCGGCCGATCGGCAGCGAGGCCGTCGCCGCAGGTGAGGGCGCGTTCAGCACATGCACCGCGCGCGGGGTCTGCTGGATCAGGAAGTCGTCGGCGAGGGTGCCGTCCCGCAGCACGGCCTGCGCCCGCACCCCGGCCGCCGCGGGCACGAGATCGTCCTCGGTGACCGCGGGCAGCAGCCGCCGCACCGCCTCGGTGAAGGCGCTCCTGGACAGCGACCGGTGCAGCTCACCGGCGCCGTACCGCCAGTGCCGGCGGGCCAGCTGCCAGGCGCCCGGCCAGGCCAGGGTCCCCGCCAGCTCGCGGGGGCGCACGGTGCGCCAGTCGTACCCCTCGCGGGCCAGCGCCGGCACCGCGTTGGGGCCCACATGCACGCCGCCGTCGGTGCCGCGGGTGAGATGCACGCCGAGGAACGGGAACGCAGGGTCGGGCACCGGATACACCAGCCCCCGGACCAGCTCCGGCCGGGCCAGCTCGTAGTACTCACCGCGGAACGGCACGATCCGCACGCCGGGCTCGTCGCCGGTGAGCCGGGCGATCTCGTCGCAGTACAGGCCGGCGCAGTTCACCAGCATCCGCCCGCGGACGATGTCGCCGGAGGCGGTGCGCACGGCGACCCCGCGCTCGGGCCGGCGGTCGATCCGCTCCACCCGGGCCCCGTAGCGGATCTCCGCGCCGGACGCCTCGGCGAGCCGGCGGGCGACCGCCGTGAAGTCGCAGATGCCGGTGGTGCCCACATGGATGGCGGCCAGCCCCGTGATCTCCGGCTCGTACTCGGCCATCTGCGCCGTGCCCAGCTCCCGCACCGTGAGCCCGTTCTCCCGGCCGCGCTGCACCAGGGCGTGCAGCCGGGGCAGCTCGTCCCGCTCGGTGGCGACGATCAGCTTGCCGGTCACGGCGTGCGGGATGTCGTACTCCGCGCAGAACTTGACCATCTCCGCGGCGCCCCGCACCGCGTACCGCGCCTTGAGCGAGCCGGGCCGGTAGTAGATGCCGCTGTGGATGACCCCGCTGTTGCGCCCCGTCTGGTGCCGGGCGGGCCCGGCCTCCTTCTCCAGCACCGTCACCCGCGTGCCGGGGGCGGCCCGGGTGATCGCGTAGGCGGTGGACAGCCCGACGATCCCCCCACCGATCACGAGCACATCACAGTCGTAGGCAACCACGTGCACCACCTCCGCCACCGATAGTGCACTGCACCACTGACATCGTGCTCAAACGCGGGCGGTCACCGGGCCGGCCGGGGGCCCGGAGCTCACGCGGGCGCCATCAGCAGCGGCCGGGCCCGCTCCCGCAGCTCCATCACCCGCGGCTCGTCGCCGTAGGGCTCCAGCCGGTGCAGCAGGTCCTTCACGTACTCCGTGGTGCGCGCGGACGAGATCCGCCCGGCCACCTCCACCGCCCGCACCCCCTGCTCGCAGGCCGCGTCGAGGTTCCCCGACTCCAGCTCGGCCACGGCCGAGACCACCAGCCGCAGCCCGTGCGAGCGCACGAACTCCTCCGTCGGCCTGGACAGGGCCTGCTCGGTGAACCTGCGCACCTGCCGCGGTGCCTTCAGATCGCGGTAGCACTCGGCCGCGTCGGCCGCGAACCGGTCGTAGGTGTAGAAGCCGAGCCAGGACGGGTCGCTGTCGCCGGGCCGGGACCGCTCCAGCCATCCCTCGGCGGACTTCAGCGCCGCACCTGCCGCCTGCGCGTCCCCGGCGCGCGCGTGCGCCCGGGCCTCGACGAGCCGGAAGAAGCTCATGGTGCGGGCGGTGGCCAGCCCCCGGTTGCGTTCCAGCGCGGCCTGCGCGAGGTCGACGCCCTCGTCCCCGAAGCCGCGGTAGGTCGCCTGCAGCGACATCGACGCCAGCACATAGCCGCCGAGCGGCACGTCGGCCGCGGCCCGCGCCAGGCGCAGGGCCTGGATGTAGTAGCGCTGCGCGGCCTCCTGCTGGCCGGTGTCGAAGGCCATCCACCCGGCGAGCCGGGTCAGTTCGGCCGCCGCGCCGAACAGCGCACGGCCCACGTCGTCGGAGTAGGAGCCGAGCAGCAGCGGCGCCGCCTCCACCCGTAAACACTCGGGCACCATCGAGGAACGCCAGTCCCCGCCGCCGTACTTGGAGTCCCAGCGCCGGGCGTCCTCGGCGGCCTCGCGCAGCTTCTGCACATCGCTGTGGCCGACTTTGATCGGTGCGGCGGAGCCCTCGGACGGGCTCGGGTCCCGTGCCACCGAGCTGTCGGCCGGGGTTATCAGCCAGCGCGAGGCGGGAGTGGCGTAGGCGCTCACCGCGAAGGACCCGGCGAGCGACTGCCAGATGCCGCCGGAGCCGGCGCGGCGGCCGGCGAGGTCCAGCCGGTACAGCTCGGTCGCGGACTTCACCGCCTGTCCGACGTCCCGCGGGAAGGCGAGGCCCACCTCGGGTGCGGGGTCCGCGTCCGCCAGCCCGATCTCGTGGAGCGGGACGGGGCGGCCCAGCTTCTGGCCGATGGCGGCGGCGATCAGGTGCGGCGCCGCGCCCTGCGGCACCATTCCCTTGGACACCCAGCGCGCGACCGACGTCTTGTCGTAGCGAAGTGTCAGTCCCCGCTGTGCGCCAAGGTCGTTGACGCGCCGCGCGAGGCCTGCGTTGGAGATTCCCGCGAGGGCGAGAACGGCGCCGAGCTTTTCGTTCGGCCCGCGTTGCTCCCTGGACATGCGCCACCCCTCGACACAGACGGCTGCCGTGCTGGCATAACCACGCGGCATTCGTAAACCCAGCGTAGTTCGCCGCATCCCAAGCGTTAAGGGGCATTCTTCCGGATGGCGGGATTGTGGTCCGTACTGAAGTACGGGGCCGATACGCGCAGTTGCGGCGTGCTCCCGGCGTGTGGCCGTGCGCCCGTGTGTGCGCTCTTCTCCGGCCATCCCGGGAGCGGTTCCATGGTCCGTGCGTGGGTCGGCCCGCTGTACTGGATCCAGCGGGCTGGGGGACACCGCCGCCTTCATCCCCGCGGGCGGCGGAACGGTCCGGGAGGCGTGCTCCGCCTCCCGGACTGCGCAGCCCTCCGGCGGTGGGCCGGAGTTGCACGGAGCGTGTTCAAGGCTGCTCTTCTCGCTCCGATTTGGCTGAAAATCGACCCCGCCGTTCGTGGGACAACTCCGCGTTCACGCTGGCAGTTGAGGGCGCGTTGGGTGCATTCGGGGCGCACGGCGGGGGCGCATTCGAGTCGGCGTGCAGCGGCACGAGCTGCGGCGACGCGCGCCGGTCACGGCGCCGCACACGGGAGTTCAGCACCGGGTGACGCGGGGACGAATCCGGGTCCGGACGTCTCCGCCGGGGCGCATCCGGCGGAGCACATGCGGCTCCGTCACCCCTCTGGAACGCCTCCTTCGTGGCAGCATGGAGAACCGGTTCGTACGGTGCACTGGTTGTCCACAGCCTGTGGAGGCGTCGATGCGGTGGTTGGTGGGGTGGAGCAGCACCGCCGCGGGAGTTGCCGGAGCGGGTGGGTACGGCTCCGCCGGGGCCACCGGCACCGACGGCGAGACGGTGCATCCCGTGGGTTCCCAGCTGCTGTGGGGCGATCCCGACCCGCTGTGGGCCGTCGGCGACTGGCGACCCGACGAAGTACGCGTGGTGAAGGCCGACGCGCAGACCCGGATCGCCGTGCTCGGCACCTGCGGCGCCTCCGACGAGCAGCTGCGGGTGGCCCTGTTCGCCGCGCGCGGCGGGGCACTTCGGCATCTGACCGCCTGGCCGGGCAGCTACACCGCGGTCGTGCAGGTCGGACGCCGGATCACCGTCTGCGGTGATCTCGCGGGCGCCCGGCCGGTGTTCTACACCCCCTGGGCGGGCGGCACCGCCTATGCGACCGCCGCGCTGCCGCTGGCCGACCTCATCGAGGCCAACCTGGACTTCGGGCACCTCGCCGCGCTGCTCGCCGCCCCCGACGTACCGGCCGCACTGCACGACTCCACCCCGTACGACGGTGTCAAGCGCATCCCGCCGGGCCATGCGCTGATCCTGCGCGCGGGAGCCCGCGAGATCGCCGGCTACGAGCCGGTCGCCTCGCTCGCGGTCGCGGCACCCCCCGCGGACCCGGACCGCGCGGTGGACGCCGTACGGGACGCACTGGTCGAGGCGGTGCGCACCCGCCTCGCCGTGCCCCGGCACGTCCCCGGGGCCGACATCGACCCCGGCCCCGTGCCCGGCATGGGACCGGCGGAACGGCGGGCCGCACGCGGGATGCCGGTGCCGGGGATCGGAGCCGACCTGTCCGGCGGACCGGCCTCCGGGACGCTGGCGCTGCTGGCCGCCGGGCTGCCCGGCATGCCCGGCACCGTGCTGGGCCACGGCACCGGGGCGGGGGAGCGGCTGCTGGCGGTGACCTTCAACGACCTCGTCGTCGGCGGCCGGGAGGACGAACTCCAGCGGGCCGGCGCACTGGCCGCGAGCCCCCGGCTGCACCATGTGGTGGTCACCGGCAGCGAGGAGACGCTGCCCTACGCCGATCTGGACGGACCCCTCACCGACGAGCCCGGCCCCTCGCTGGTCGTCGCGGCCCGGCACCGGGCCCGCCTCGCGGCCGGCAGCGCGGACCACTTCACCGGCTACGGAGCCCGGCAGGTGCTGGACGCCCACCCGGCCCGCCTGTCCGATCTGCTGATGGACCGCAAGCGGCGTCATCTGGTGCGCCCGGTGGCCGCCCTGGCCAAGGCGGACGGCTCGGTGATGGTGCCCGCGCGCGTCTACGCGGCGGCGCGGCGGCTGGCCCGCACCTCCTACCGTGCGGGCGTGCAGGAGCTGGCGCAGCGGCTGATGCGCCGCAGCCTCGACGACGACGGGGGCCTCGCCGGGGTGTCCGGAGCCGCCGACGCCTCGCTGGCCGCCCTGAGCTGGGGAAGACCCGGCCCCGCGGCGCGCTGGCTGACCGGCGAGGCCCTGGCTGAAGTATCGGTTCGCCTGCAGGCGTCGATGCGCCGCGCCGATGTCGGCGTCGGACCCGGCCAGCGCCCCGGGGACTTCCGGGCGCGGGCGGCACTCGCCCGCCACGCGGCCGACCTGCGGGTGCTGGAGCAGGCGGCGGAGGTGCGCTTCCAGCGGCTGCACGCGCCGTTCCTCGACAACCAGGTGGTGCGGGCCTGCCGGGCCCTGCCGGAGGCGCTGCGGGTTCGGCCCGGAGCGCGGGCGGCGATCCTGCGGTCCGTGCTGGAGGGCGCCGGAGTCCGGGACCTGCCGGACGGCTGGGGGGCGACGAGCGGCGGCACGGCCGCGGTGGCCGCCGCGCGGACCGGGCTGCGGGTCGCGGTGGACTCGCTGATGGCGCTGTTCGACACCCCGCTGCTGGCGGAGGCCGGACTGGTCGAGGCACGGGTGGTGCGCAAGGCGCTGCGCGGGGCGGCGGAGGGCGAGCCGCTCCCCCTGGAGGGGCTGGCCGATCTGGTGGGCCTGGAGCTGTGGCTGCGGCGGCTGCTGGCCCGGCGCGGCACCTGCTGGACGGGCACTCCGGCACGCCAGCGCGCCGTGCCCGGCGGGATCGTGGTGCGCCGGGGCGCCCTGGGCGCGGGCGCGGCCGGCTGACCCGCCCGTCCCGGCAGGGTCCGCCTACGGGCAGGTGAAGCGGGACTCCGCCCGGTCGGCCAGGGCCGGCACCGCGTCGAAGTGCCCGACGGGCTCCACCACCAGGCGCACCGTCTCGCGTCCCATCAGGTCCACGTGGACCGGCTCCGCCGGCTCGCCGCCCTTGATCACCCCGGAGTTCCACAGGGGAACCCCGTCGGCGTGGACGGAGAACCTGACCTTGCCGAGCCTCATCGTCATGTCGTCCACGCCCACCAGCGCGTCGTAGGAACTGCACGGCCGGTTCAGATCGGTGGTGCCGGACGAACGGCCGTGCACCGTGACGCCGTGGCTGTAGCGGACGCCGTGGCTGTAGCGGACCCCGTCGATGCGCAGGCCGGAGCGGTGCCACACCCAGCTGCTGGAGTTGATCCGCATCTCGGGGCGCGTCCCGTCACCGGCGATGTCGTACGACAGCTCGCTCCACGGATGGACTTCCGGGGCCGGAGGCGGTGGCGGTGTCGGGGTGGGTGTTGGTGCCGGGGTCGGCGTGGGGCGCGGCGCCGGTGTCGGGGTCGGTGTCGGCGTGGGGGTGGGCGTCGGCGTGGGGGTGGGCGTCGGCTCGGGTGCCGGATGGGCGGCAGCCGGCACGCGGGGAGCGGGACGGGGGGTGGCGTTCTTCCTCGTGGGCTCCGGTTCCGGCTCCTCCTGGACCGCCGGTGCCGAGGCGGGCGGGCCCGCCTTCGGCGGCGCCTCCTTGGTGGTCTCGTTGCCCGACAGGGCGATGGCGATCGCCACGGCGGCCGCCACCGCGACCACGCCCGCGGCGATCCCCGCCTTCGCCGGCGCGGCCACGCCCTCGGACGC